>NZ_JBMFOO010000028.1:0-13581 GCF_049969575.1 Thermodesulfovibrio sp.
AAATTGAAAAAATAAAACCAAAACCTGTAATAAACAGAATACCTCCCAAAAAATTAGAACCAAAAAAGTGGCTTGACATAAAAGAGCAAAAAAAAGTTAAAAACAAATTTAAAAAGGAAGAGTCTGTTCAGGTCCCATCAACTGCTCCGAGAAAAAAGTCTATTAAGATAGAAGAAGGCACAACAGTTAAAGAATTTGCAGAGCTTATCGGTCAAAAAGTCTCTGATGTTATAAAAAAATTCATGGAACTCGGTTACATGCCAACAATTAATCAGCCTGTTGACTTAGATGCAGCCCAGCTCATAGCAGAAAGCTTTGGAGTGAAAGTAGAGCTTGCTCAGGCTGAAGAAATTGATGTAATACAGGAGCAAGAGGATGCTCCAGAGCTACTTCAACCAAGACCTCCTATTGTAACTGTTATGGGGCATGTTGATCACGGTAAAACTTCACTGCTTGATGCAATAAGAAAAACAAAGGTAACAGAACAGGAAGCAGGAGGAATCACTCAGCACATAGGTGCTTATAAGGTTAGTCTTGCAGGCAAAGATATTACATTTCTTGATACCCCTGGACATGAGGCATTTACAGCTCTTAGAGCAAGAGGAGCAAAAGTTACTGATATTGTTGTTCTTGTTGTTGCTGCTGATGATGGAGTAATGCCACAGACAATTGAAGCAATAAATCATGCTAAAGCAGCTGGTGTTCCAATTGTAGTTGCAGTAAACAAAATAGACAAGCCAGAGGCAAATCCTCAGAGAGTAAGAACCCAGCTCAGTGAACATGGAGTTATTCCAGAAGAATGGGGTGGTCAGAATATATTCGTTGATATTTCAGCAAAAAAAAGAATAGGTATAGAAAATTTACTGGAAATGATACTCCTTCAAGCAGAAATAATGGAACTTAAAGCAAATCCAAATAAGCCTGCAAGAGGAACAATAATTGAATCCAGACTTGACAAAGGTCGCGGTCCTGTGGCAACAGTGATTGTTCAAAACGGGACTTTAAGGGTTGGAGATGCTTTTGTTGCAGGAACAACTTATGGAAAAGTAAGAGCATTAATTGATGATACAGGTAAAAGAGTTAATGAAGCTCCACCATCAACTCCTGTTGAAGTAGTAGGGTTTGAAGAAGTACCTCAGGCAGGAGACAGTTTCATAGTTGTGGAAGATGAAAAGATTGCTCGTCAGATAGCCAATGCAAGAGCACAGAAGAAAAGACTTGCCGAGATGCAAAAAGCTCAAAAACTGACACTGCAGGATTTGTATGAGAAAATTAAAGAAGGAGAAGTTAAGGAGCTCAATTTAATAATAAAGGGTGATGTCCAGGGTTCAGTGGAAGCATTGAAAAAAGCAGTTGAGGAGATAAGTCATCCTGATATTAAAGTCAGGGTTATACATACAGCTGTTGGCGGTATAACAGAATCTGATGTTAATCTTGCAGCCACTGCCAATGCAATAATAATAGGATTTAATGTTCGTCCAGAAACAAAAGCTCAAGAACTGGCTGACCAGCTTGGTGTTGACATTAAGCTTTATAGCATTATTTACGAAGTAATTGATGATGTAAAGAAAGCTTTGCAGGGAATGCTTGAACCAGAAATTAAAGAAAGAGTTCTGGGTAGGGCAGAGGTAAGAGCAGTATTTAAAATTTCAAAAGTTGGGACAGTAGCAGGTTGTTATGTTTTAAATGGAGTAATCTCAAGAGCAAGTGATGGAATAAGAGTAATAAGAGACAATATAGTGGTCTATGAAGGCAGAATAAGTTCTTTAAAAAGATTTAAAGAGGATGTAAGAGAAGTTCAAGCTGGTTATGAATGTGGCTTAACAATAGAAAACTTTAATGATATTAAAGAAGGCGATATTCTTGAAAATTATGTTCTTGAAAAAATTCCTGTAAAAGGTATTTAAAATGCATCCATATAAAAGGTCTCAAAGACTTGGAGTTCTCTTAAAAGAAGAGGTTGCTCAGATAATTTTACATAAAATAAAAGATCCCAGACTTGGTTTTGTCACAGTAACTGATGTGAAACTTTCAGATGACCTCAGACAGGCGCGAGTTTTTATCTCTGTGCTTAACTCAGAGGAAAGAGAGCTTTCACTTCAGATTTTAAATGAAGCAAAGGGATTTATAAGAAGTGAGATAGCCAGAAGACTCAGAATAAAGATAATACCCACTTTTGAATTTGTTTTTGATGAATCTATAGAGCGCGGATTTAGAATTGATCAACTTTTAAAAGAAATTAAAAAGGCTCCGGAGGAGGTTTGAAACCACCGAAAGATTTAATTAATGCAATCCAGAAGAATAACTCTTTTTTGATACTTACCCATACAACGCCTGATGGAGATGCCTTTGGTTCAGCAATTGCTTTAAAGTTTTTACTTGAACAGCTTGGCAAAAAAGCAGAAGTTTATGCAGAACCAGCCCCTCAGCAGTATCAGTTTCTTCCAGGAATTGAACTAATTAAAAACATTGAAAATTTTCAAGCCTCAAGCCTTAAGCCTGTTTTAATTCTTGTTGACTGCAATACTGTTGCCAGAATAAGCTATAAAAAAGAAATTATTGAAACCATTCAAGCTTCAGCTTTTAACACTAAGTTGATTATTGACCATCACATTGAAATTAACAAAACAGTTGATCTATCCAGTATAAAGTGGATTGAACCAGAGGCTGCAGCCACAGGCATAATGATTTATTATCTCATAAAAACACTCAATGGCAAAATAACTCCTCAAATTGCCACAGCTCTTTATACAGCAATAATTGTGGATACCGGTAATTTCCAGTTTGACAATACCACTGAAGAGGTTTTACAGGTGGCATCAGAGTTAGTAAGATGTGGAGCTAAACCTTCATATATTTATCAACAGAGTTTTGAATCGTGGAGTGAAAATAGATTTAAACTTTTTACAAAAATGCTGAATACAGTTGAAATAATACCTCCAATTGCAATAGGTTTTATAAGTAAAGAGGATTTTGAAGAAACTGAAACTTCTGAGGCAGATACTGAGAGATTTGTAGAGTTTTTGAGAATTTTGAAAGATGTCAATGTCTCAGTGCTTTTTAGAGAGGTTGAAAAAGACTTCATTAAAGTAAGCCTTCGTTCAAAGGGTGATGTTGATGTTAGCAGGATTGCGACAGAATTTGGTGGTGGTGGTCACAAAAATGCAGCCGGATTTAGAATTAAAACATCCTTTGAAGAAGCACGGAGGAGACTTATAGAAAAATTAAAAGCCTGCAATGATACATTGTTCAAAATTGTTCAAGATTGTTCAAATGTTCAAGAGTAGTTTAAAATTGTCCAAATGGGGAAAATAATAGCAATAGCCAGTCAGAAAGGTGGTGTTGGCAAAACAACAACAGCTATTAATCTTTCAGCTTCTCTGGCAGTAAAAGGTAAAAAAGTTCTTGTAATAGATTCAGATCCTCAGGCAAGTCTTACCTTTGGTTTGGGAATGAGAAAAAATGGAGAAAAAATTAAAGGACTATACGAACTTTACGCAGACAAAGCAACACTCAAGGAAGTTTTAATTCAGCCATTTGAAAATCTTTATGTAATTCCTTCAAGAATTGATCTATTCATGGCAGAACTTGAGATATTTGAAACTGAAGAGAGAGAAAAAAAACTGAAGTGTTTGCTTAAGTCCTGTAAAGAAGAATTTGATTATATTTTCATTGATTGCCCTCCCTCCTTTTCATTTCTTGCGCTTTGTGCCCTTGTTGCCTCAGACTCTGTAATAATACCTGTTCAATGTGAGCAGTTTGCTTTGGAGGCTTTGAGAGTATTTATCAAACTTTTATGGAGAATAAAAGGGAATTTTAATGAATCGCTTGAACTTGAAGGGATTCTGCTTACAATGTTTAGCAAGCATCTTACTTTAAGCAGAACCACTGCAGAGGATATAAAAAAAGTTTTTCGTTCAAAAACTTTTGAAACCTGTATACCAAGAAACATTGCCCTTGCTGAGGCCTCCATGAATGGATTGCCTGCTATTTTTTATGCTCCAGAAGCTCAGGGAAGTATTGCTTACAGGGAACTTGCAGAAGAAATCCTTCAGAAAGAAAAAGATAAACATCTCAATTAAGTGCTTCAATAACTTTTTGAGCAACTGTCAGGTTAAATCCTGGTAAAGATGCTATTTCCTCTAAGGATGCAGTCTTTATTTTTTCAATGCTGCCAAAATGTCTGAGCAGTGTAAGCCTTCTTTTTTTACCAATTCCTGGGATTTTTTCAAGAACTGACTGAAAAGTGGCTTTCTTTCTGAGCTTTTTATGATAGGATATGGCAAATCTGTGAGCCTCATTTCTTATTTTTTTTAGTAAAAGTGAAGAGGATTTTTTATCTTCAAGAAGTATCTCCTTTCCATCAGGAAAAACAAGCCTGTCAGGTTCCTTTGCAATTGCAAAACATGGTAGCTCCTCTTTCAACTCATTTATAACTTTCAATGCAGTATTTAAGTGTCCTAAACCACCATCAATAAGAATTAAATCTGGTTTTGGAACTCCTTCATCTGTGTCAAACTTTCTTACAACTCTTAAGACAATCTCCTTCATGGCTGAATAATCATCAATTCCCCGGGGTTCCTTTATTTTTAAATGTCTGTAAAAATTTTTGCTAAAGTTTCCGTCTTCCCAGTAAATGAAACTTCCCACAGAATGAGCTCCAAAAAGAGTTGATACATCAAAGGCACCAATTTTGGAAGGAGTTTCTATAAGATTAAGTCTCTGTTTAAGCTCTTCAAGTGTAGTCTCTACTGGTGAAAGCTTTGATTCTATATGAATTTTTGCATTATTTAATGCCATATCAAGAAGTGCTCTTTCTTCTTCAGAAGAAGGAGTTTTGAGCTCAACAGGAGCACCTCTTTGAACTTTTAGCCATTCCTTTATTTCATCAAGACTTTCCGGTAATTTTTTCATCATAATCGTTGAAGGAATCAGTAAATCCTTTGAATAGAGAGCCTCAACTACTGAGCTGATGAGCTCTCCTTCATTTTCATAAAAAGCCTTTTTAACTATCCAGTCTTTTGAGCCAATAAGCAAGCCATTCCTTACAAATAAAACATTGACGGATATTTTTGAATTTTTCATATAAAGCCCTATAACATCCATGTCTTCAATAGCTTGAGAGACCACTCTCTGTTGAGAAAATATCCTTTCAAGTCTTCTAATCTGATCTCTAACAACAGCAGCTTCTTCAAATTTAAGTTCCTGAGCAAGTTTTTGCATCTTTTCATACAATCTATCAAGTAACTCAGTTTTTTTACCCTTTAAAAATAAAACAACCTCTTCAACTCCTTTCATGTAATCTTCTTTTTTTATTAAACCAGCACATGGAGCAGGACATCTTTTCATCTGATATTGAACACAAGGACGAATAGGTTTGTTTAAATTGTATTTGCAGGTTCTTATTGGAAAATTTCTTCTTATAAATGATAAAGCTTCCCACATTGATTGAGCAGGAACATAAGGACCAAAATATAAATTACCGTCTCTCTTTGGCTTCCGAACAACGTCTATTCTTGGCCAGTCTTCAGTAATTGTTATTCTTAGGTATGGATAATTTTTATCATCTCTTAATAAAACATTGTAAGGTGGTTTATACTCTTTTATAAGGTTTGCTTCAAGAACAAGGGCTTCATACTCATTTGATGTAACAATGTAGGAGAAGTCCTTTACAAACTGAACCATTTTTTTCTTTCTTTCGTCAAGTTCACTGCTTTGAAAGTAACTCTTGAGCCTGTTTTTAAGATTTTTTGCCTTTCCAACATAAAGAACCTTTTCAGAGGCATCCTTAAAAATATAAACTCCTGGCAAAGAAGGTACTGTGGTTAAATCAATCATAATAATTATTGTATTACTTTTCTCTGGCAGTGTAAACTTTATCCCAGTCTGATGCAGGAGGATTCTGAAGATAGTGCTTGCATCTTTCTTCATAAACAACAGAAGCTTTATCATTAAATTTTTCTTTAATATAGCTAAATATTTCCATCGCTTCTTTAAACCTGCAATTTCTGTAAAGATTTAAAGCTTTTTCAAAATCTTTTATGGCAGGCTCAAAAGCAGTGTTTTCCACAACTTCATATATCTTTACAGGTTCCTTTTTACCTTTAACCCTTATCAGATCAAGTTCTCTTGTAATAAACTTTTCTTTCTGTTTTAAAGCATTGAAAGTGCTTTCACTTATTATTATTCTTGTTCCATAAAATTTATTTAATCCTTCAAGCCTTGATGCTAAATTTACTGGATCTCCAATGGCAGTGTAATCAAATCTCATATCTGTGCCCATATTTCCTATTACTGCCTCTCCTGTGTTTATTCCTATTCCAATGTCTATCTCAGGAAAACCAATTTTTTTAAACTTTTCATTTAAAGCTTTAAGTTCCTGTATCATCTCTAATGCTGAAAGCACAGCCTGCTGTGCATGTTGAGGAAGTTCAACCGGCGCGTTATATATTGCCATTATGGCATCACCAATATATTTATCAAGCATCCCTCTGTGTTTAAGAACAATCTTTGTCATTGGGTCAAGATAACTATTAAGAAACATTACGAGTTTTTCAGGTTCAAGTTGCTCTGAAAGTGTAGTAAAACCTCTTATATCTGAAAAAAGCACAGTTATTGTTCTTTTTTCTCCGCCAAGCTTTAATGCATAAGGATTTTTCATTATTATGTTAACAAGTTCGGGTGAAACATAGCTTGAGAAGGCTTTTTTAAGAAACCTGCTTTTTTTCTCAATTATTAAATTTCTGTATGCCTCTGAAAGCACATAACACAAAGAAAGAGCAGCAAAAGGATAAATTAACGAGAGATTTAAAAAGTAATTTTTGAATATAAAAAGATTGACAAGATATGTTAAAAACGAAAAAGCCATAAAGATGCTGAGTGAAAGAAAAGTTCTTGATACTCTGGTAAAAATAAAGCTTAACAAAATTGCAGGCACTGTGATAAATAAAATATCAATCAGTGTAACCCATGCATTGTATATCAAATACTGCTTTTTAAGGATATTTGATACAGCGGTTGCAGATATTTCAACTCCAGGCATAACAGGATCCACTGGAGTACTACGAATGTCAGCGATGCCTATTTCTGTGGCACCAATAAAAATTATTGAGTCCTCAGGAATCTGCACCTTCCCATCCATAACATCAACTGCTGACAATGTTTTAAATGTGCCAGCCTTTCCATAATAGTTAAGCGTAAGACTGCCAGATTCATTAACAGGCACGGTTTCATATCCAATTTTTATGCTTTTTATTCCATATTGAGCTAATTCAACAATGATTGGCGCATCTTTAAATTGAGAGACTGCTTTAAGTGCAAGATGGGGATAAAGCTCTCCATTGTAAAGAGCGAGCAGATTTATTTGTCTGTAAACTCCATCATTGTCGGAGAAAATATTGAAAAAACCCCCCTGAGCTTTTATTGAGGGAATGTTAAGCTCTGCATAGGAAAATTCTCGGACTGGCAAGGTTTTTACATCTTCCTCTGTTTTGATTATTTTTATTCTTGATTGTCTAAGATTTTCATAAGATACGGGATTGATATATGTTTCATCATCTCTGAAATAATATCCCACAATCGCATTTTTATTTACTGCGTCAGAGAGAATTCTGTCAGACTGAGGACTGGAGACTTCGGAAAAAACAATATCAAGGGCAATGACTTTTGCTTTTTTAAGATTTTCTATTAATTTTGCGATTATTTTTCTGTCCCAGGGCCATCTTCCAAGTCTGTCAATGCTTTTTGAATCTATGGCAACAATTAAAACTCTTTTATCAGGCTCCAGATTTCTCCTGAGACGGAATCTTACATCTTTAAGTTTCAGGTCAAGTGATGTTAAAAAATCAATCTTTAAAATGTATAAAAAAGAAACAATGAAAGCTGAAACAAAGCCAATGCACAGAAAAATCAAAAGTTTACTTTTCATATTCAAGGAGTTTCAAAATTGTCTCTATATTTGTCAAATATTTTCCATCAGGATACTCCTTTTTATACTGAAGAAGCCTTTGTTTTGCCTGCTTTTTAAACCCCATTTCATAAAGAGTAATTCCAGCAAGATAAAGTGCTGTTTCAGCCTGAGAAAGCTCTGGATACTCCTCAAGCACAAGCAGATATTCAGCCAGTGTAGCTTCATGATTTTTTAAAAATCTTGAATAAACAGCTCCTCTTTCAAGCCTTGCATCTGCTCTTATTCCTGAATTATCACTCAGGTCAAGAGCTATCTGAAATACATAAAGTGCTTCTTCATATTTCCCGGCATCGACAAGATAATGCCCATAATTTATATTCCATCTTGCAATTATATTTGGCAATTCACCTGAAATCTCCCATTCTTTCGGTGCAGTTGCTCCTGTAATCTGTGAAAGTCCTATCTTTGCATCATAAAGAAGTGTGCCTTTTTCTACTTTTACAGGCTCTGTAGGAGTAAGTCCTCTTGTATTTTCAATCATTGTATCAGGTTGGAGAGGTTTTTCAACTGTATCATATCCTGAGATGTATGCTGTATCTTCATTGCCGAAAAATACATTAGCCTGTCCTTTTGCAAGCATCATAAATTCTGTTCCTTTTATTCCTGCCACTGCTGTGGGAGTCTTAACCCTGAAGTTTGTTGTCTGTCCTGCAAGTTTTACAACGGTTGCTCTTATTTTACCCTGAGTTACATAAAAAACCCCGCTTTTTCTGCCTCTTTCAAGCAAATACTCTGAAATCTCAAGTTCCGTGTTATCAGAAAGAGTAAACTTACTTCCATCGCTGAGTTTTAAACTTACCCAGCTTTTTGGCTCTGTTTTTATCCAGGAACCAGAGTTTAACAATAGCCCTGCTTTTGCTTTTTTATAGGGAATACCTGAGTGCTCTCTGTAAAGAACATTTCCTTCAATTTTTTCAATCTCTCCAATTGCTCCATAGGCAATTGCTGATAAATAAAATATTGATAAAATAACAAAAATTACTGCTTTCATAACTACCTCCTGTTTTTTACTCAACATCATCTTTGTTAAGTCCTTTCCAGATTTCGTGGGCTTTCATAAAATATTCTTTTGCTTTTTCCCGGTCACCAATTTTTTCATAAAAAATGGCAAGAGTTTGCATATCAAGAGCTATTTTTTTCGGAATTGCCAGTTCTCTGTCAATTTCCAGTGCTCTAAGAAGATAGCTTTCTGCTCTTTTTTTGTCCCTATCTGAATAAACAATGCCAAGAAGTCTTAATGAATTTGCCGCTTCAATTCTGCTTATTTTCTGGTTAATTTCAATTGCTTCATTGAGTAATTTTTCAGCTTCATCATTTTTATTTTGCTTTATCTTAACTCTTGCAAGAAGATTTAATGATTTTATCCTTATGATGGGGAACTTTGAAAAAATGAGTTTTCTTAAGAGCTCTTCCGCATCCTCATTGACAATAAAGCCTATTCTTGCCCTTTCAAAATCAAGCTCTTCAATGGTATCCTCGGGTAAAGATGCTTTCCTGGAAAGCTCTATTGCTGTGTCAATAAATTTTTTAGCCTCCTTTATCTGGTCCTCTGATGTATAAAGCCTTGACAGACTTATTAAAATTATGACAGTGGCATTGTCATCCTGAATTAAACGGGATTTTTTTAAAGCCTCTGTGTAAAGATGTTTTGCTCTTTCATTTTGTCCTCTTTCAAAGGCTTTATTTGCCTGTAGAATCAAATTATTCAACTCTGTTATCCTGTAAGGTTGCTCAATAGGTGCTTTATAGCATCCCTGAATGATGAAAAAGAATAAAAGAATTACTCCTGAACTTTTCAATCTATTTTTCATAGGTATCTGCCTCTACAGGCTTTATTTCCTGTCTTTTAATTCCTTCTCTTATGGGCCATAGCCCTTTTATGCTCTGAAGTATATCATCAATGTCCTGCATGCTTTTTTTTGCCTTTTCAACCATTATGGGTAAGTCCTCCTTTGTTACTCCTCTAATTGCTGTTGCTGTTTCATTAAGTTCTTGAGAAAGTTTTTGAAGAGATTTTATAAGATCAGTAAGTTCCTGTATTGTTTTTTCTGATTTATCAGCTATTTCAGGTGTTTTCCTGTTAAGCTCTCTAACAAGCCTGTTAATTTGCTCTGTGGTCTCTATTAAATTTTTGGATATTTTCTCAATATTTTCAATGCTTTTTTTGATGTTACCCTGTGGTTCATTGATATAGTTTATTGTTTCCTTTATACCCTGAAGAATCTCGGAAATCTCTCCCTTGAGTTCTCCTGCAATCTCTTCAATCCCAGCCTGCTTGAAAAACTTTATTGATTGACCTGGCTTTAGAGGCTTTCCGTCTCCAGGCAAAATTTCAATGTAAGACTCACCAATAAATCCCTCCTTGGCAAAAATTGCCACTGTGCCTTCCTTGAACCATTTAGCATGATTTTTTTCTATGGAAAGGACTACTTTTACAAACCCATTATCCTGAAGTTGCATATCTTTAACTCTTCCAATTTTGAATCCTGATACTTTAACAGGCATGCCATTGTAAAGTCCTGTTGCCTTTGTTGTCATAAAGTAGAAGTTTTCTGTCTTTATAAATACTTCTGTCTTTTTTGCAACGAAAAAAAGTAGGATGCTCATTCCTGTGAGAGCTATTGCAATAAATAGAAAAACTTTACTTTTGAGAAAAACAAATCTTGGATCTGTCTGATTAATTTTCTGCATATTTAATTAAATCTGCCTTTTCAATTAATAAACTTTCTCTTTCTGAATCAAGAATGTAAAGCAGTGTGTTACTACCTGCCAATTCCTGTATTTTCTCAATAAGCCACTTTTTCTTTGATTCTTCAAGTCCATAAAGGGGATATTCCAAGATAATGATTTCAGGATTCATTAAAACTGCCCTTGCAATTCCTATGATCCTTTTTTCAAAATTTGTAAGCTCTGCAACACTGCTCATTGGTTCTTTTTTAAACTCAAGTTTTCTAAGTAATTCAATCCCTTTTTTAATAATTTTTTCCTCATCATCCAATTTATGATAAAGAGCAGGAAGTATTAAATTTTCCCATGCCTTTAAATTACTTATGAGTCCTCCTGTTTTGAAAACAATTCCTGTTTTTTTTCTTAATTTAAAAAGGTTATCCCTTGTTGTTTCTTTCAGGTTCTTTCCCATGAATATGATTTCTCCTTTTTCAGGATTTTTAATACCTGTAATGATTTTTAAAAACTCATTTCCTTGCTCTTCCTTTTCAAAAATAAAAACAGTTTTTGAACCTTTTTCAATCTCAAAGTTCATTTCTTTTTTAATAAATTCACCAGTTACATCAATAGCTTTTATCATTCAATAATTTTCGCAATAAAGTCTATTATAACATCAAGCAGAAACAATGAAAAAAGACTTCCAGCAACAGCTTTTGTTGCTCTCTGGGGCACTTCAGTGGGACTTTTCATAACAGAAAGCCCATGCCACATACAAATTAGAGCAATAGCAAACCCGAAAACAAAAGACTTTGTAAAAGATATAACGACTTCTTTAAAGGAAAACTTTGATACAATAGCATCTCCGTAATCTGAAAAAGAAACTCCACTTATAAGAGTTGCCAGAAAAATGCCCCCAAACAAGGCTGTAAGCTGAAAATATAAAGAAAGAACAATAGCAGAACATATCATCCCATACAGTCTTGATTTTATTAAATAAACTTCAGGCTTTATTCCCATTGCTTCAAGATACTCAATTTCTCTGCCAAGTTTCATTGTTGCAAGCTCTGTAGCAATTGCAGAACCACTTCTTGCAAGAATTATAAGTCCTGTAAAAAAGGGACCAATTTCTCTAAGAACAAGCCATAAAAGTATCTTACCAATCACATTGCTTGAGCCTACACCTGCTATTGAGGCTGTTTGAAGAACTATAACAAAGCCTATTAACAATCCTGAGATTGTTACTGCAGGAACTGCCTGAATTCCTGTGAAGTATATCTGTCGTAAAAGAACTTCTCTAACAGGTGACATCACTGTCTTTTTGCCCTCACTTTGAATACAAAGTCATAGTTTAAAATATCTTCCCATCGGTATCCTTTAAGAGTTGAACGGGTATCATCAGCATCTCCGTAGGGATTTCCCGGGATGAAAAACCAATTCATAATCACATCTCCAGAATGCCTTAGCACTATCCAGTATCTGCCTTTTTCTATCCTTACCTTATCGGGGAAGGTAAAATCAATCCAGTAATAACCTGGTTTTTTCTGAATGCTTTCAAGAAATACAGGATTTGATCTCACACCTTTAAGTCCGGGCTTACTGTTTTCGTCATATACAAGATCAACATACACAGTTCCATCACCACCGAATTTTCTCATTGCAAGTGAAATTTTTTCAATCTCTAATGGTTCATCAACTTTGAATGCCTGCGCATAGATATATTTTGATGTAACATACTCTGCTGTTTCCTTATCAAGTATTTTCATTGCTTTGTCTCCTGAAATCTGATATAGTTCAACGAGATTTGGGAAATCCATATTCCCGAATTCAAATACTTTTTCTTTTGGCAGTGATGGAGGTGGTGGAGGAGGTGGTGGTGCAGGCTGTAATTCTGTTTCCTTTTTAACTATCATTTTATTACTTAAAAGATAAGATTTGGGATAATTCTCTGAAGCTTTAGGTGCTATGTGAATTTTATCAAAAAGAAACTTTGCCTGAACTGTTTCACTGTATGCTGGTAAGTATGGAGAAGCTCTCCATGTATCATTGACTTCATCTGATTCAAGAGCGTGGGTTTGTTTTATGTGTCTTGTTGATGTAAATTGTTTTGACTGTTGAGGGTCATAACTTAGCCATCCAAGATCACTAAAGTAAATTTCAATCCATGCATGTCCTCCCTGCCCCATGCTTTGAACAAGAAAGCTTTTACCAAGAGGAATTTTCCACGACTCTTTTAAAGATATGCCACCAACTACTCTTGCAGGAATTCCAGATGCTCTTAGCAGTGCTACTGCAAGATGGGCAAAGTTCTGACAGTTTCCTTTGCCTGTTTTCAATGTCCATAAAGCATCAAAATGGGGAGGATTATATGTATATTTTACATTGTCAGCAACCCAGTTAAGTATTCTTGTTACAGCTTCATATTCTGTTGTTGCTTTATCTGTAAGTGCACGGCTAAGTTTTATAATTTCAGGATTTTCTGATTGCACCAATGCTGTAGATTTTAGAAAAAGTCTCTCTGACTCTGGAATATTTTTTAAAGGAAACTCTGCATGAGAATTCTCTGCTTTTATTTCAGATCCAACAAAGACTTCAAATCTTACTGTTACTGTTACAGATTTATAGAGATTTCTCCAGCTTGCAATACCCCAATGATTTCCATATCTATCAATTTCCTTTTCAAATTTTTCTGGCTCTGGCTCAATTTTTATATCAAGACTTTGAATTCTCTGAGACACGAACTTATTTGTGAAATCTTTTGGAAGGGCAAATCTAAAACTCAAGCTTTCAAGAGGCTTTGTTACTTCAAAACGCATTTGCTGGATTAGTTGGATTTTGCTTTGAAGAGAACCTTCAAGAATAAGGGTTTTTGAAAAAGCATTATATGCATTGACAAGGAAGCTTACAAAAATTATTAAAGTTATCAATATCTTAAATTTTTTCATCTA
>NZ_JBMFOO010000028.1:13681-23675 GCF_049969575.1 Thermodesulfovibrio sp.
CTTTTAAAATTTTTGCTGAGGCTTTAAAAAGCCTATGCTAAATTTTATACTGCTTCGTTAAAAACTTCAAGGTAATTTTCACATTTGAACCCTTGAACTATCTTGAACATTTGAACTCTTTTTAGAAAAAATTGCTTGGAATGACAGTAAGAAAAATGTAACTTTTCTACACTTTATAATGTAACTTTTCGTAACCTTTTAAAAGGTGTCTTTTTGTAACTCTCTGAATTTTAAAGTTTTTTAAATTTGGCATTTTTTTTGCATTTATTACAAAATGATGGTCAAAATAATAGAAGATACAATAGAATTTCTTAAAAATGTTCCACCCTTTGAGTTTTTAGATACAGAGATTATAAACTCTGTAGCAGTTAAAACCTCTATGGAGTACTATCCAAAGGGCACCTATATACTCATTCAAGATGGTTCACCGAGCGAATTTCTTTACATTATAAAAAAAGGTGGAGTAAAAGTTTACAGACGAGCTAATGCAGAAGAAGTAACAATTGATTTTCGAAGTGAAGGTGATTCATTCGGCTTTGTATCTTTAATAAGTGGAGACAAATCCCGAGCCAATGTTGTTGCTATAGATGATACAATTTGTTATCTAATTCCGAAAGATACGATTCTGAATCTCATAAACAAATATCCTGAAGTAAGAGATTTTTATCTGAAGTCTTTTATGAATATATATCTTGATAAAAAATATGCTGAAGAAACTTCAAAACGAGCTTTAACAGGCACAGTTGATAAGCTTCTTTTTACTACCAGTGTTGAAGAAATCGCATCCAAAAATGTTATTTCCATACCAGAGCATACTCCAATAAGAGAAGCTGCTGGGATAATGTGTGAAAATAGAATAAGCTCTCTCATTATAATGAATTCTGAAGGAATTCCTGTTGGAATAATAACAGACAAAGACCTTAGAAGAAAGGTAGTTGCAGCTGCAAGAGATGTTAATGAACCTGTTAAAAACATAATGAGCTTTCCGATAATCAAAATTGATGCAAAGGATTACTGTTTTGAAGCAATTGTCAGAATGCTCAAATATAACATTCATCATCTTCTTGTAATTAAAAATGGTCAAGTTAGTGGAATAATTACAAATCATGACATCATGATGCTTCAAGGTCTTTCTCCAGTGACAATAGTAAGAGATATAGAGATGCAGCAAAATATTGAGGGAATTATTAATGCTTCAAAACAAATTACTAATCTTGTTGGGAATTTACTTCAGCAAGGAGCAAAAGCGAGCAATATTACAAGAATCATTGCGGAAATTAATGACAGAATAGTTAGAAAAATAATTCAATTTGCTGAAAGAGAATTTGGACCTGCTCCAATTCCTTACTGCTGGATAGCTCTCGGGTCTGAAGGAAGAAAAGAGCAGACCTTCAAAACTGACCAGGACAATGCTTTAATTTATGCAGAACCACCAGCAGGACAGGAAGAATCAATAAGAAGATATTTTCTTGAATTTACGAGCTATGTTAAAGAAAATCTTCTTAAATGCGGATTTCCAGCATGTCCAGGAGACATTATGGCAAGCAATCCAAGATGGTGTCAGCCTATTAAAGTCTGGAAAAAATACTTTTCACAGTGGGTATACACACCAAAAGGAGAATCAATAACTCTTTCCAATATATTTTTTGATTTTAGAGCTATTTATGGAGATTTTTCTCTTGAAGAATCTCTCAAGGACTATCTTTTAAATATCGTTAAAGACCAGCGAGTTTTTTTAGGTTATCTTGCAAATCTTGCTGTAAAAAACAAGCCTCCCTTAGGATTTTTCAAAACTTTTGTAGTTGAAAAAAGCGGAGAACATAAAGACAAGCTTAATATAAAAATAAAAGGCATTGCCCCAATTGTTGATATTGTTAGACTTTTTAGCCTTGAAAAAGGCATAAGAGAGACTTCTACCTTAGAAAGAATTGAAGCACTTAAAAATAAACACGCAGTAGTTAAAGACTATGCAGAAGAAATAATTTACGCATTTGAATTCCTGATGCTTTTAAGAATAAAGCATCAGTATGAGCAGGTAATTCAAGGAAAGATGCCAGATAATTTTATAAATCCGGAAACACTGAGCAATCTTGAAAAAAAGTTGCTCAAAGATACATTTCATCTTATATCAAGGCTGCAGGATATTTTAATTGAAAAATATAAGCTTATGATTATTTGAAATGTTTTCAATTTTTAAGAAAAAGAGAAAAATTCCTGAATACAAAGGAGTATCAATTGCTGATACAGAGTTTACAGTTGTTGATACAGAGCTTACAGGGCTTAGTGAAATGAAAGATACCATTATTGCAATAGGGTGTATAAAAATGAAAGGTAAATCCATAAAAATAGGAGAGATATTTTACAGAACTATAAAACCAGAGAGTTTTGTAAAAAAAGACAGTATATTGGTTCATGAAATTACACCAACAGAGCTGGAAGTCTGTCCAGAAATATCTCCGATATTAAGAGAATATCTTTCCTTTGTAAAGAATTCAGTAATTGTAGGGCATTGTGTATCAATTGATATTGCTTTTTTAAAAAAAGCTATTCGCGAATATCTTAAACAACTCTACGAGCCTGTAGCGATAGATACATTTTGCATTTATAGTTGGCTTATTCAGAAGGGTTTATTACCTGAAAGTTTTTTAAAAAACAATTCATTAAAAGATGTTGCTTTATCACTCGGGATTGAACCAAAACAATTACATGATGCTTTATCTGACGCATTTATTACTGCTCAAGTTTTTCAAAAGCTTGTAACATTGCTTGGAAATATTAAGATTTATACACTCCAGGAAATTATGGACATAGGCAATCCCAATATATCCGGATATATGGGAGTTAATAAAAATCAAACATTTCAATTTTAAGAAGGAGGGATTCAAGATGAATGAAAAAATTTTGAATTCAACGGAATTCAAAAGTCTTGTAAGAAGTAAAAATGCGATTTCTCTGATTCTTACAATAGCTGAGTTAGTTGTTTATTTTGGTTTTGTTCTGCTTATAGCTTACAGCAAAGAGTTCCTCGGTCAGAAAATCTATGGACCAGTTACTGTGGGTATTCCAATTGGAATCGGAGTAATAGTTATTTCGTGGATTTTTACAGGAATTTATGTAGCATGGTCAAACAAGAAATATGATCAAAAAGTAGCAGAAATTAAAGAAAAATTAGGAGGTGAATAATGCAAACAGTTTTAGGACAACCAACTTTAACAGGTATATTTTTCTTTCTTTTATTTGTATCAATAACCCTTTACATTACCTATTGGGCTGCAAAAAGAACAAGAACAACAACAGAATTTTACGCAGCAGGAAGAAGTATAACAGGATTACAAAATGGTTTAGCTCTGGCTGGAGACTACATGTCTGCTGCAAGCTTTCTTGGAATAGCTGGATTGGTCTCCCTTAAAGGATACGATGGATTAATTTATGCAGTGGGTTGGCTTGTTGGCTGGCCAATTGTTATGTTCCTCATAGCAGAACCATTAAGAAATCTCGGTAAATATACTTTTGCAGATGTTGTTGCTTACAGACTTAAGCAAAGACCAATAAGAACAGCAGCAGCAACAGGAGCTTTAATAACAGTGCTTTTTTATCTCATTGCGCAAATGGTTGGTGCAGGCTCATTGATAAAGCTTATGTTTGGTCTACCCTACGAGGTTGCCATAATAATTGTAGGTTGTCTTATGATAGCCTATGTTCTTTTTGGTGGGATGCTTGCTACTACATGGGTTCAGATTATAAAAGCTTTTTTACTATTAGGTGGTGCTACTTTGCTGGTTTTGCTCACTCTTTATAAGTTTGGTTTCAATTATGTTGAACTATTTTCAACGGTCACAGCAAAGTATGGAGATAAATTTGTTCAGCCTGGTGGCTTAATAAAAAATCCAATTGATGCAATATCTCTTGGAATTGCTTTGATGTTTGGAACTGCAGGGCTGCCTCATATACTCATGAGATTTTACACTGTTCCAGATGCTAAAGAGGCAAGAAAATCAGTATTTTACGCAACAGGATTCATTGGATATTTTTATATCCTCACATTTACAATAGGTTTTGGCGCAGCTGCATTAGTAGGACAACAAATTATAAGTAAAATTGACAAAGGTGGCAACATGGCAGCTCCTCTTTTAGCAGAGGCACTGGGTGGAGAAATTTTCCTTGGATTTTTAGCTGCTGTTGCTTTTGCAACAATACTTGCAGTGGTTGCTGGTTTGACCTTAGCAGGTGCTTCAGCAGTATCTCATGACATTTATGTTGGTGTTGTTAAAAGAGGAAAGGCAGATGAAAAACAAGAAGTAAGAGCAGCTAAGATTGCTACTTTATGTCTTGGCGTACTTGCTATAATTCTCGGTATAGTATTCAAAGGTCAGAATGTAGCTTTCATGGTAGGATTAGCCTTTGCTGTAGCTGCTTCTGCAAATTTCCCAGCATTGCTAATGTCAATTTTCTGGAGAAAGTTTACAACCACTGGAGCTGTATGGAGCATTTATACAGGGTTGATTTTGAGTGTGGTTTTAATCATTTTAAGCCCTACTGTATGGGTTGATATTCTTAAAAATCCTCAGCCAATATTTCCACTAAAAAATCCGGGGATAGTTTCTTTCTTTGCTTCCTTTGCTATTGGTATTTTAGTATCTCTTTTAACACAAGAAAAAGAAGCTGAGGCAAAATTTGAATCTGAAAAAATTAGATCCTACATTGGAGTTGGAGCAGAATAAAATGTTAAAATCAATAGAAAAAAGGGAGGTAAAACTATGACACAAGGGATTGATGTATTACTTAAAGAGCAGAGGACATTTCCTCCACCAAAAGAAATTTCAGAAAAAGCTTATATTAAAAGCATGGCTGAGTATGAGGCAATATATAAAAGGTCAGTAGAAGATCCTGAAGGTTTCTGGGCAGAGATAGCAGAGCAAAATATTTCATGGTATAAAAAGTGGGATAAAGTCCTTGATTACGATTTTAATAAGCCGTATATAAAGTGGTTTATAAATGGAAAGCTCAATGTATCTTACAACTGCCTTGACCGTAATCTTGATTCTTTAAGAAACAAAGCAGCCCTCATATGGGAAGCAGACGATGGAGAAGTAAGGACTTATACCTACTGGCAACTTTACAGAGAAGTCAACAGATTTGCCAATGTTTTAAAAAAATTGGGGATAAAAAAGGGCGACAGAGTAGCTGTTTATCTTCCCATGATACCTGAGCTTCCAATTACAATGCTTGCCTGCGCAAGGATTGGAGCAATTCACAGTGTTGTATTTGCAGGATTCTCAGCTCAGTCTCTCAGAGACAGAATCAATGACTGCGGAGCAAAAATTTTAATAACAGCGAATCAGGGAGTAAGAGGTGGAAGAATTGTTCCCTTAAAAGCAAATACTGATCAGGCATTGGAAGGAACACCATCTATAGAAAAAGTCATAGTTGTTAAAAGAACACCAAATTTTGTTGATATGGACCCTCAAAGAGATTTCTGGTGGCATGACCTTATGAATGATCCTGAAATTAGCAATTATTGTGAACCAGAAGTGATGGATGCGGAAGATCCTCTTTTTATACTTTACACATCGGGTTCAACAGGAAAACCAAAGGGAGTTCTTCATACTACAGGTGGATACATAGTTTATGTAAATATCACCTTCAAGTGGGTTTTTGACTATAAACCTGAAGAAACATTTTTTTGTACAGCAGACATTGGATGGGTAACAGGACATAGTTATATTGTTTATGGTCCATTGAGTGCTGGAGCAACATCTCTTATGTTTGAAGGTGTTCCCACATATCCAAATCCTGGTAGATTTTGGGAAATTGTTGAAAAACATAGAGTAAACATATTTTATACAGCACCTACAGCAATCAGAGCACTCATGAGAGAAGGACAGCAGTGGCCCTATAAATATGATCTTTCAAGTTTGAGAATCCTTGGAACAGTTGGAGAACCAATTAATCCAGAGGCATGGATGTGGTATTACAACCATGTGGGAAGACAGCGTTGCCCCATAGTTGATACATGGTGGCAGACTGAGACAGGCGGATTTATGATTACACCTTTACCTGGGGCAATGACTCTTAAACCTGGCTCAGCTACAAGGCCATTTTTTGGAGTTGTTCCAAAAGTGCTTAAGGAAGATGGTTCTCCTGCAGGGGTTAATGAAGGAGGATATCTTGTAATTGAAAAACCATGGCCAGGAATGCTTAGAGGAACATGGGGAGATCCTGAAAATAAGAGAATCAAAGAAGTTTATTTCTCAAGATTTCCAGGAAAATACTTTACAGGAGATGGAGCCAGAGTTGATGAAGATGGAGATTACTGGCTAATGGGAAGAATTGATGATGTTATAAATGTATCTGGTCACAGAATAGGAACAGCAGAGGTCGAATCTGCTCTGGTTGCTCATCCTGCAGTTGCAGAGGCTGCTGTCGTAGGATTCCCTCATGAAATAAAAGGTGAAGGAATTTATGTTTATGTTGTTTTAAAAGAAGGATATGAACCATCAAAGGATTTGGAAAAATTACTGATTTCTCATATAAGGCAGATGATAGGACCCATTGCTACACCAGATAAAATCCAGTTTGCAGGAGGACTTCCAAAAACAAGAAGTGGTAAAATTATGAGAAGAATCTTAAGGAAAATAGCCTCAGGTTCAATTGAAGAGCTTGGCGATACATCCACTCTTGCAGATCCTTCTGTTGTAGAGGAATTAGTTTCTGGCCGAAAATAATATTTCAAAAGTAGTGGGGTAATTTCAAGTTGCCCCACTACTTTTTTCATTGAAAAAATTCCCTCGATTTGATAACATTTTCATAATGTTAAAAGAAGGTTCAATAGTTGAAGCACCCTTTTGGCCAGAACCTGTTGAAATTAAAAAGATTGAAGAAAGAAGCAATGGTCTTAACATAATTGGTTCTACTCTTTATTCACGCTCTCATGTAGATGATATAATCCCTTATGATGAAGTGAAAAAGATAAAAACTAAAGATTTTTTACTTACCTTTACAGGTAATGCTGAGGAAGTATTCCTGGCTATTGAGTATTTGCGTTTTTGTTATGCTTCGCTTTTTGACCCTTTTTTAGCAATGAATATCTCCAAAATTGATCCTCTTCCTTTTCAAATAGAGGCTGTTTATGGTTATGTGCTCAAATTACCAAAGATAAGGTTTTTAATAGCTGATGACCCTGGTGCGGGTAAAACCATAATGGCAGGATTGATTGTTAAAGAACTTAAACTAAGAGGAATAATCAATCGCATACTTATTGTAGTGCCCGGACATCTTAAAGATCAGTGGAGGCGAGAGCTTAAAGAAAAATTTCAAGAGACCTTTACAGTGGTAACTCGTCAGGTAATGGATGCCCATTATGGAGAAAATATATGGGAAAGAGAAAATCAGATTATAACTTCAATTGATTTTTTAAGACAGGAAGATATTTTAAAAACTCTAACTACTATTCACTGGGATTTAGTGATTGCTGATGAAGCTCATAAAATGGCTGCATACAGTTATGCAAACCGAGTATCAAAAACACATAGATATAAAGTAGGTGAAGTTTTATCAAAAAATACAAAACATTTTCTATTTTTAACAGCTACACCTCACAAGGGCGATCCTGAAAACTATAGACTTTTGCTTGACCTTTTAGAACCTGGATTTTTTGCTACCACAGAGATGGTTCAGGAATCAATACAAAAAAGCGAAAATCCTCTGTTTATAAGAAGGCTTAAAGAAGACCTTAGAGATTTTGAAGGTAAACCTCTTTTCACTAACCGTTATGCAAAAACACTTAAATTCAGACTATCTGAGAGAGAAAAGATTCTTTACAATAAGGTTTCTGAATATGTTTTATCGCAATACAACAAGGCAATACAGTCAGACAAGAGAAAAAATGTCGCATTTGCTCTTGTTATTTTACAGAGAAGGCTTGCATCAAGCATCTATGCTCTCAACTGTTCTTTAAGAAGAAGAAAACAAAAGCTTGAGCAATTGTCTGATATTAAGCCAGAGGTTGTTTTTATAAATATGGACAAATATGAAGACTATGAAGACTACGAAGAAGCAGAAAGATGGCAAGAAGAAAACAACTGGGAAACCCTGAGTGTTGCTAAAAACAGAGAAGAATTAAAGATGGAGATTCAAACCTTAAATGAGTTGATAAACCTATCAGAAGAACTTATAAGGAATGAAGAGGAAGTCAAGCTAAAACAACTCAGAGAGGCAATAAAAGAAGGTTTCAAGAAAATAGAGGAAATCAATGGAAACAAAAAGATTATCATTTTTACTGAATCTAAAGACACAATGGATTACCTTTATGAAAAGATAAAATCCTGGGGCTACTCTGTCAACTTTATTCATGGTGGAATGGCTCTTGAGCAAAGGATTGAAGCTGAAAAGATATTTAAAAATCAGACAGAGGTGATGGTTGCTACAGAAGCAGCAGGTGAGGGTATAAATCTTCAATTCTGTCACATAATGATTAATTATGATATTCCATGGAATCCAAACAGACTTGAGCAGAGAATAGGAAGAATTCATAGATACGGACAGAACAAGGACGTGTTTATGTTTAATCTTGTTGCTGAAGATACTCGTGAAGGAGAGGTTTTCTCAAAACTCTTTGATAAACTTGATGAAATAAAAGAAGCTCTTGGCACAGATAAAGTGTTTGACATAATTGGTGATGTATTTTACGGAAAAAATCTTTATCAACTTATAGTTGATGCAATAACTCAGGCAAAAACAATAGATGAGATCATAAAAGAAATTGACATCAAGATAGATGAAAATTACATAAGAGAGATTAAGGAAGTGCTTGGTGAAAGCCTTGCAACCAGACACATTGACTACACAAGAATTAAAGAAATGGCAGAGAAAGCAAAAGAGCTGAGGCTCATACCTGAGTATGTGGAGGAATATTTTAAGAAAGCTTTTGAAAAAGCTGGTGGAAAATATAAAAAACGAAAAGACGGATTTTTAAGTATAGAGCTTATTCCTTATGAGATAAAACAGATTGCCAGTGATACTAATTTTAAAAATAAATTTGGATTAATAATGTCTTCCTATCCAAAGATAACTTTTGACAAGGACATAGCCTTTAAAAATCCTGAAGTTGAATTTGTTTCTTTTGGACATCCTCTTTTTGAAGCATTGCTTGAGTGGGTTAAAAAAGAGTATCTTGGAAGTCTTCATCAGGGAGCTGTTTTTGAAGACCCTGAAGGAAGGCTTAACGGTTATGTATATTTTTACGAAGGAGAAATAAAAGATGGTAAGCGTGATGTAGCAGGGAAAAAATTAATAGCTTTATATGATGATGGAAAACAAATAAAAGAGCTTAATCCATCAATTATATGGGATCTTGTCCCGGCAAAAGCAAACAATCAATTTGAAATACTCAATAATAAAAAAGACCAGCTCAAAGACTTTGCCTATGAAGCCCTTAAATCCTACAAGGAAGAAATCCTTAAGGAAAGACAGAGGCAGGCTGATATAAAAAATAAATATGGAGTTACATCTCTTCAATATCTCATAAACGAGCTTGATGCAGATCTCGTAGAACTTTATGAAAGACAGGATAGAGGGGAAAAAGTTGATGTTGTCATAAGAAATAAAGAAGAAAGAAAAAAGCATTATGAACAGGCACTGAAGAATCTTCATAAAAGCATAGAACAGGAAACCAATCTTGTGGTATCTATGCCAAGGTTTGTTGGAGCAATATATGTAAAACCTGCAAAAGCAGAAATGGTTTCTGATGAAGAGATTGAAAAAATCGGAATGAAAATAGCAATGGAATATGAACTATCTCAGGGCAGACAGCCTGAGGATGTTTCAAAGGAGAACCTTGGCTTTGATATTAGGTCAAAGCCTGCCTGCCAAAGCCTTGGCGCAGGCAGGGGCAACGGACAGACAAGGTATATAGAAGTAAAAGCAAGACGGGATGAAGGTGAAGTGGTATTAACACCTAACGAATGGTTTAAAGCAAAAAGATTTAAAGAGCAAT
>NZ_JBMFOO010000029.1:0-1098 GCF_049969575.1 Thermodesulfovibrio sp.
TTAGAATCTGGCATTGGATAAATGCCATAGGTTTTATAGTACTTATACTTACTGGAGCTCAAATAAGATTTGTTGATTCAATGGGACTTATGAGTTTTGAAACAGCTGTTCAGATTCATAGCTGGCTTGGTTTTATATTGCTTGCAAACTATTTTATCTGGCTTCTTTATTATCTTTTTTCAGGAAAACTATTCAAAATATACATTCCACCATTCTGGAAGCCAGTAGAGTTCATAAAAAATTCAATAAAGCAGGCAAAATATTATGGATATGGAATTATGGTAGGTGATGAAAATCCTCATCATCCAATACCTGAAAACAAATTTAATCCTTTGCAACAGGTTTCTTATTTAATGATTATGGTAGTATTAATTCCTCTACAGATTATTACAGGATTGATTTTATGGGATCCTCAACTTTTTGGTTCATTAGCCAAAATTATTGGAGGACTCCAGATTGCGACATTGATTCACACAGGATTATGGATATTCTTTAGCACCTTTATAATTGTTCACTTCTATCTTGCTACCCTGGGACATACACCGATGGCGCATATTAAGGCAATGTTTACAGGTTATGAAGAAGAACATGAGGAGCACTGATAAAAAAAGCATGAAACTGAAAGGAGGTGAATAAGATTGAAGTCTAAAAAAGGGTTAATAGTTCTAATTGCTGTTGTTTTTTTATTTGCAATCTCTTTTGTATATGCTCAGCCTCAGGATGTATACGACTTAAAAATTGAAGGTGGCAAGTTTCCTCCTGTTAAATTCAGTCATGGAAAACATTCAACTGACTACAAAGTAGACTGTAAAGTATGTCATCACAAGGAAGCAGATCCAAAGGTAAAAGCTCAAAAGTGTACAGATTGTCACGATCCAGCAGAAGCTAAAAACGGAGCTTCAAAAGCTATAGATGCCTATCATAAGACCTGCATTGACTGTCACAAAAAAGCAGTTGAAGAAGGAAAAGCAGCACCAACTAAATGTAACGAGTGTCACAAAAAAAGTTAATTTAATTTTATATTTCTTTGTAAGCCGGGGATTTCCCGGCTTTTTTATTGAGGTAAGAATATGGAAAAATTTAAAAAATTCAAAGGAA
>NZ_JBMFOO010000029.1:1198-22362 GCF_049969575.1 Thermodesulfovibrio sp.
CAAAGGAAGAGCTTGAAGCTTTTCTTAAAAAAAATGAAGAAAAACTTTTAAAATTTTTTGAAAATATAACTAATTAAATGCTAAAATAATAAAGCTCTGGAGAGGTGCCGGAGTGGCCGAACGGGCGCGACTGGAAATCGCGTGTGGGGTCTAAAAGCTCCACCGAGGGTTCAAATCCCTCCCTCTCCGTATTATGAAAATTCTTGGTAAGAACATGGCATGGTTATTGCAAACAGAAAGGATAAATTTAATTCTCCCGAAAGAGAACAAAAAAATATTTTAAAGTTTCATAAAATAAGAAATTTCATTTTCTCTGAAAAAAGCTCATAGCTTCGATTAACTGTTTTTTGTTGCCTACATAGATTATTATATCTCCTTCCTTTAGTATAAAATCAGCCTGTGGATTTAAAATTGTTTCCTCTCCTCGCTGCACTGCAATTACTGTAACTTTTGCCTCTTGCCTTAAATTAAGAGATTTTAATGAATGCCCAATAAGCCATGAATCTTTTTCAACAAGAAAACTATCCATCTCCAGTCCTTCAAAAACAATACACTCAATTCCTGAGCGTGTCTTTGATATATCTGGAAGACGTAAAATTTCATATCCTTCTGCTCTGATTTTTTCTATCATCTGTAGTATTTGATTTCTTGGCACTCCAAAACGATGGAGCACTCTTGCAAAAATTTCCAAAGATGTCTCAAACTCTTCAGGAATAACTTCATCTGCTCCGAGTTTCGTAAGTTCTTCAATTTCTGTTATAAATCTCGTTCTTACAATTGTGTGAATTTTTTGATTTAATGTTTTGGCAATCTGAACGATTTTTCTTGTTGACACAGGATCAGATATGGCAATCACAAGAATTTTTGCCCTGTGAATTCCCAATTTATGCAAAATCTCTGGACTTGTTCCGTCGCCATAATAAATAGGCTCTCCCTTCTTTTTCATTTTTCTTACAGTATCAGGATTAAGTTCTAAAATAACATAGGGTATATTAGTTTCTTTTAAAACCCTTGCAAGATTTCTTCCATTTAAACCAAAACCTATAATTATCACATGATTGGATTTACTTACAACAATTTCTTTTCCTTTTATTTTTTGTGTCTTTTCAAGTGCTTTGAATGGTTCTTTACTTATTAAATAACTGATTGCAGATGGAGAATATCTTATGATCAGAGGAGTAAATAACATTGTTATTACAGAAGCAGCGATAAAATTTTGATAATCATTTTCATTTAATAATCCCATTATTTTTCCTGTAAATGCAAGGATAAAGGAAAATTCTCCAATTTGAGAAAGTGCTAAGGCAGAAGTTAAGCATATCTTAAGAGAGCGAAGGAAAAAGTAAATGATAAGAGCAATGCTTAAAGCTTTAGAAAAAAAAATCCCTCCAACAAGAAATGCTAACTCTGAAATATTATTTGTAATATAAGTGACATTTAAAAGCATTCCAATGGAGATAAAGAATATGCCTGAAAAAGTCTCCTTAAAAGGTAAAATGTCAGACACAGCCTGAGCTGAATATTCAGACTCTGAAATAACTACACCTGCTAAAAAAGCTCCAAGTGCAAGGGAAAGTCCTAATTTTGATGTAAAGAAAGCTGTTCCAAGACAGATTGAAATAATTGCAATTATAAAAAGTTCTCTGCTTCGTGTTTTTACAACTTCATGAAGAATAAAGGGAACAGCTATTCTTGAAAAAAGGAAAATAACAGTGAGTATAATAAAAGCCTTTAAGATAATTCCAAAAAACATATAAAAACTTCCATCTTCAGCAGAAAGCATTTGCGTAAAAAGCATAAGGGGGACTACACAAAGATCCTGGAAAAGAAGAATTCCAAGAGAAATTTTTCCATGTGGTGAATTTAGTTCTCCTCTATCAGAAAGAAGCTTCATAACAATAGCAGTACTGCTTAAAGCAACAATAAAGCCATAAAAAAGGGATAAATTTAAAGCTGTATTTAAAACAATTTGACTTATGATACTTACTACAATTATTGTAAACAAAACTTGAAGGCTTCCAAATAAAAAGACCTCTTTTTTTAACGAAAATAATTTCGGGATAGAAAATTCCACGCCAATGGTAAACATCAAAAGAATCACACCGATTTCAGCAATTAACTCAACCTGTTGAGGCTCCTTTATAAGTGCCATTCCATGTGGACCTATTATTGTGCCTGCAATAAGAAAACCTACAATTGCTGGAATTTTGAATTTTCCAAGAACATAAATGATTAAACCAGAAATACCAAAAATAATAAGTATTGCCTGTAAAAATTCATAAATCATTTTTATATTATGCTTAATTTTTTAAAGTCTTTCAAATTGTTAAGTTTGAAAATCACACATTCTTGCCTGTTATAATAAAAACATGAAGGGTAGGGCAGTTTATATTAAAACTTTTGGATGTCAGATGAATGAACATGATACAGAAAGAATGCTTGGAATTCTGGAAGCAAAAGGATTCATTGAAGTGGAAGAACCCAGAAAAGCAGATATTATTATTTTTAATACCTGTGCAATAAGACAGAAAGCAGAACAGAAATTTTTAAGTAGTCTTGGAAGAGTTAAATATATTAAAAAGAGAAATCCTCAATTAAAAATTATTGTAGCAGGTTGTGTAGCTCAACTTCAGGGTGAAAAGCTTTTAAATAAAGCTCCATATATTGATTATATAATCGGTCCTGATAATATTCATATGCTTGAAAGTATTATTGAAGATCAATCTGAAAGAATATTTATACATGAAAATTCAAATGTAGTTAATGCTAAAATTCCTATAAAAAGAAAGCACTCTGTAAAAGCATGGGTAAATATAATTTATGGATGTAATAATTATTGTGCTTACTGTGTTGTTCCATATACCCGGGGTAGGGAAAGGAGCAGACCTGCAGAGGATATTATTAAAGAGATTGAGCTTCTTTCAGAACTTGGGTTTAAAGATGTCACCCTTCTTGGACAGAATGTAAATTCATATAGAGATGGTGATATTGATTTTCCAGCATTACTTGAAAAAGTTAATGAAATTAAAGGAATTGAAAGAATTCGTTTTGTTACTTCCCATCCCAAAGATTTATCAAGGAGACTTATTTATGCAATGAAAAATTGCGAAAAGGTATGTGAACACATTCATCTTCCTCTTCAGGCAGGTTCAGATAAAATTCTCAAACTTATGAACAGAAAATATACCTATGAAGAATATCTTGAAAAAATACACTGGCTTAGGGAAACAATCCCAAATATTTCAATTACTTCAGATATTATTGTTGGATTCCCTCAAGAAGAGAATGAAGATTTTGAAAAAACTCTTAATGCTTTAAAAGAAATTCAATTTGACGGTATATTTGCTTTTAAATTTTCTCCAAGACCTGGAACTTCTGCAACAAGGCTTGATGGACACATCTCAGAAGAAATCAAAGCTAATAGACTTACAGAGGTTTTAAGGCTTCAGGACGAGATAACTGAGAGAAAAAATAAAGCATTGGAAGGCACAATTCAAGAAGTTCTCATTGAAGATAGAGAAGGTGAATATTCAACAGGAAGAACAAGAACAAATAAAATAGTAAAAATTGCTTCTGATATTGCTTTAGGTAGTATTGTTGATATAAAAATTGTAAAGGCGCACAGACACTCCTTAGAAGGAGAACTTATCCAAAAATGAAGGTATGTTTTATTACATATGGATGCAAGGTTAATCAGGCAGAATCGCAGAGATGGGAAAAACGTTTAAGGCTTAGAGGTTATACTATTACAACTAATCCAGAAGAAGCAGAGATCTGGATTATAAATACCTGTGCAGTAACTCATAAGGCTGAGGTTCAATCAAGACAGATAATAAATAAAGCTAAAAAATTAGGTAAAAAGGCTTTTGTCACAGGTTGCTATGTAGAACTTTGCAGACCCAAAGAATCTGAAAATTTAAAGGTATTTTTAAATTCTGAAAAAGACAATATAATCAATAACCTAAAACCATTAGATAAAACTGAAACTTTAAATATTTTACGCCACAGAGCTATTATTAAAATTCAGGATGGTTGTAATCAATATTGCAGTTATTGTATTGTGCCATATTTAAGGGGTAAACCAAGAAGTTATAGGTTTGAAGAAATTTTGAAAGAAATCAATGATTATACTGCAATGGGAATTAAAGAAATTGTTCTAAGCGGAATTAATATTGGACTATATGGGAAAGATTTAGAAAATAAAATGAGTTTAAACGGACTTCTTAAAATAATACTTAAGAAAACTTCCGGATTTAGAATAAGATTGAGTTCTATTGAAGTAAATCATATTGATGATGAATTTGTTGAAATAATCTCTGATCATAGAATTTGCAAACATCTCCATATTCCGCTTCAGCATGGAAGCGATAGAATTTTAAAACTAATGAATAGACCATATGATTCCACTCAATTTTGTGGCATAATAGAGAAAATTTTAAAAAAATATCCAAAGCTCTCTATTGGTACTGATATAATAGTTGGTTTTCCATCAGAAACTGAAGAAGACTTTAAAAAAACTTTAGAATTAATTGAAAAAACAGAATTTTCATATTTACATGTCTTTTCATACTCTAAGAGACCTTTTACAAAGGCTTCAACAATGTGTGAGGACATCCCTGACAATATTAAAAAAGAGAGAGCAAGCTACTTGATAGAAGTTGGCAAGAAGAAAAAATCAGAATATATTAAAAAATTTGTAGGTTCTGAACTTGAAGTAATTGTTGAAAACAAGAAAAATGGCTTTTTTTCAGCAACTTCTGATAATTATATTAAATGTTTTATTGACAGTAAAGAGTCTATCACAGGAAATATTTTAAGAGTCATTGTAAATTATGTTGACGAAGCACATGCCTTTGCAAGTCTAATTAACGATATATAATAACTAAAAAATCAGTTTGCCCAATTAATATTCAATTCAAGATTTTTCCATAAGATTTGTAATATTTTGCGATTTTCTCACAAAAATCTTAACAACTTTTAAACATTTTTTATCATTAAAATTATGTCTGATAATGTATATTATGTTAAATTTTTATATTTTTAATCCTTTCTATCAATCTCTTGAAATTTTAGGCAAATTCAAAAAATGCTACAATTATATGAAAATGTGCTATACTTAATTTACTAACAAGCAAGTTTTAATTTTATAGGAGGAAAGTGATGAGATATTCTAAATTATTTATTCCTACTATGAGAGAAATTCCTTCTGGAATTAATGCAATATCCCATATTTTAATGCTTAAAGCTGGATATGTAAGACAGCTTGCTGCAGGATTATTTATTTTTCTTCCGCTTGGATGGCGAGTTTTAAATAAAATAAATACAATTTTGAAAGAAGAAATGGAAAAAATTGGTGCTCAAGAAATTTCGATGCCTATTCTTCATCCAGCTGAAATATGGCAACAGACAGGAAGATGGTATACCATAAAAGAAGAAATGTTCAGACTTAAAGATAGAACTGGTAGAGATATGTGTCTTGGTATGACTCATGAAGAAATTATGGCATGGATAGCTTCTAAAGAAATAAAATCTTATAGACAGTTACCACAAGTATGGTATCAGATTCAGACAAAATTAAGGGATGAAGCAAGACCTCGTGGGGGCGTTTTAAGAACAAGAGAATTCATCATGAAAGATAGTTATAGTTTTGATATTGACTGGGAGGGACTGGATAAAAATTATAAACTTCATGCAGAAGCTTATCACAGAATTTTTACAAGATGTGGTCTAAAATACTTTCAAGTTGAATCAGACCCTGGAATAATGGGAGATATGGAATCCCATGAGTTTATGGCTCCAACGCCCGCTGGTGAGGATGATATTGTTTTATGTGACCACTGTGGTTATGCAGCTAATATTGAAATTGCCAGGTCTCAGTTACCTACCCTGTCACCTTTAAACATGGAATATAAAGAAGCTCACACTCCTCAAAAAAAATCAGTAAAAGAGGTAGCGGAATTTTTAGGTTTAGATGAAAGATATTTTATCAAAACTCTTCTTGTTATATCTGAAAAAAATGGTCCTGTATTAGTTATGCTGAGAGGAGATCAAGAACTTAATGAAAAAAAACTTGCAAGAGTTATTGGAGAATTCAGCTTTGCCACGCCTGAACAGGCATTAGAAATACTTGGAGTGGAACTCGGATTTGTTGGACCAGTTGGACATAAAATCAAAAAAATTGCTGATTTTTCAATAGAAAAAGGAATTGCCTATGTTTCAGGTGCAAATAAAAAAGATTACCATCTTAAAGGAATTATTCCCGGAGAACACTTTGATGCTCAATGGACAGATATAAGAAAAGTTAAAGATAAAGATAAATGTCCAAAGTGTGGAAGCTCCTTAAGAATTGAAAAAGCAATTGAAGTAGGAAATATATTTAAACTCGGCACAAAATACACTGAACCACTGAATGCTTATTTCCTGGATAAAGATGGTAAAGAAAAGCCAATTATTATGGGAAGTTATGGAATAGGTCCTGCAAGAGTAGCTGCTGCTGCAATAGAACAAAATCACGATAATGACGGAATAATATGGCCTAAAAGTATAGCTCCTTTTGATATAGAAATTATTCCTCTTAATATGGCTGATGACAAAACTGTTAGCATAGCAGAGGAATTATATGAAAAAGTTACTGAAATTTACAATAGCTTTGCAGATAGACATATGGAAGTTTTAATTGATGACAGAGATGAACGTCCAGGAGTTAAATTTAAAGATGCTGATTTAATTGGGATACCAATTCAGGTGATAATTGGAGAAAAAGCACTCAAAGAAAATAAAGTTGAAATTAAAAAAAGAAGAACTAAAGAAACTAAAAAAGTTCCTGTAAATAAGGCTGTTGTAGAAATAGTTAATACTTATTATGAAACCTATTAAAAATATCGCAGTTATAGACATTGGAAGTAATACTTTAAGAATGTTAATAGGAAATATAAAGGCAGATAAAATTAATAAAATTTATACTGATAGAGTTGTAACGCGGCTTGGTAAAAATCTTACCGAAAATGGAGTTATTTTAGAAAAGGCAATAAAAACATCAATTATAGCTTTAAAAAATTTTAAAAAACTATTTGAAAAATTTAATGTTTCATGCGTTATTGCTGTTGGAACAAGCGCTTTAAGAGAGGCTAAAAATAGTGTGTATTTTTGCGAAAAAGTAAAGGAATTCACAGGTGTTCATGTTCATATAATTTCTGGAAAAGAAGAAGCCTATTATACATTGCGTGGAGTTATGGATGAGGAATTAAAAAAAGAGGATTCTGTTTTTATATTAGATATTGGTGGAGGAAGCACAGAATGGATATACTGTGAAAATTCAAGATTTAATACAGGTTCTTTGCCAATAGGTGCATTAAAAATTAAAGAAAGATTTTTAAATAAAGACCCCTATTCTGAAGAATGTATACAGGAGGCTAAAAAATTTGTAAAAGAACAAATAAGAAAGGCTTTGCCAGAAACAAAAATTCAAAAAATTATTGCAACAGGAGGAACAGCTTCCAGTCTTGCTATGATTCACTTTGAATTATCTGAATATCAACCTGAAAAAATTCATATGAGCGAAATTGAGAAAACAAAACTTAAACAAATACTTGAAAAGTTATTATCCACTTCTTTACAAGAAAGGGAAAAAATCAAAGGAATGCCTCCGGATAGAGCAGACATCATATGTGCTGGTTTAATTATTTTAAAAGAGTTTGCTGACTATTTAAGAGCTGAAAAAATAATTGTAAGTGAAAATGGACTTCTTGAAGGTATAATGAAAAATTACAGGGATTTTTGCTATAATAACAAATTATGAAAAAGAAATTTACAAGTCCTGAATCTTTAAAAAATGTTCCATTTAGATACTGTCCTGGCTGTGGTCATAGTATTGCGCATAGGCTTATTGCCGAGGTTATTGATGAACTTAAAATAAGAGAAATAACAATTGGAATCGCTCCTGTTGGATGTGCTGTGTTTGCCTATGATTACTTTGATATAGATATGTTAGAAATCCCTCATGGAAGACCACCAGCAGCAGCAACAGGAATGAAAAGAGTATGTCCTGACAAAGTAATATTCGCGTATCAGGGAGATGGAGATCTTGCAGCAATTGGAACTGCTGAAATAATTCATGCTGCAAATCGTGGAGAAAATATAACCATATTTTTTATAAACAATGCAAATTATGGTATGACAGGTGGACAGATGGCTCCTACAACTCTGATTGGTCAAAGAACAACTACAACTCCATCAGGTAGAAAATCTGAATTAGCAGGTTATCCAATCCATGTATCAGAACTTCTCGCGGTGCTTGAGGGTTCAGCTTTTATTGCAAGAGGCTCTCTTGACAGTTACAAAAATATTGTTATAACTAAAAAATATATTGAGAAAGCTTTTAAATATCAGCTTGAAGGAAAAGGCTTTAGCCTTGTAGAAATGCTCTCCCCATGCCCTACTGACTGGGGAATGACTCCTGAAGAAGCCTTAAAGTGGCTCAGAGAAAGCATGATGAAAGAATTTAAATTAGGAGTAATTAAGGATAAATGGAACAACGCATAATAATAGCAGGTTCTGGTGGACAGGGAATTCTTTTTCTGGGCAAGGTAATTGCTCATGCTGCCATGAAAGAAAATAAAGAAGTAACATGGTTTCCCTCTTATGGCGCTGAAATGCGTGGAGGTACTGCTAATTGTATGGTTGTAATATCTGATGAACTTATAGGTTCCCCAATAGTTAAAAATGCTGATTATCTTATTGTATTAAATGAAGCTTCTTTTAATAAATTTTTAACCAGGGTATCTCAAGGTGGCTATCTTATTTATGATTCTTCAATAATAAAGAATTCAAAATGTCGTAATGACATCAATATTTATCCAGTTGAAGCTTCTCGAGAAGCCTCTTTGACAGGAAATCCTCGTCTTGCAAACATGATACTTCTTGGAGCTTTTATAAAGATATTCAAGACATTGAGTATAGAAAAAGTTCTTGAAACTATTGAAGAAATAATCCCTCCAAAAAGAAAAGAAATGATTGAGATTAACAAAAATCTTATATTAAGAGGTTTTTCAATTATTGAAAATTAGAAAAGCAATAGTCTCCGATATTAGATCAATTCACAGATTAATCAATGAGTTTGCAAAAAAAGGTGAGATGCTTCCTCGTTCTTTGAACGAATTGTATGAAAATATTAGAGATTTTTTTATTGCGGAAGAAAATAATGAAATTAAAGGTGTATGTGCATTGCATATATTATGGGAAGATCTTGCTGAAATAAGGTCTCTGGCAGTAAAAAAGGATTCACAGAAAAAAGGAATCGGAAGTCTTCTCGTTAAAAAATGTCTCAGTGAAGCTAAAAAGCTTGGAGTTAAAAAAGTTTTTGTTTTGACATATATACCTGAATTTTTTAAAAAAACAGGATTTAAAGAACTTGACAAATCCAAACTTCCTCAAAAAATATGGGGCGATTGCATTAGATGTCCAAAATTTCCTGAATGTGATGAAATTGCTCTTATTTATGAGTTCATGGAATAAAAATTATCTTAATTTCTGATATTTCTTTTAATTCTTCAATATGTTCTTTAAGTTTTTTATTTAACTCCTTTTCAAATAAATATTTTTCAATTTCGTTTCTCACAGAAGTATATGGAATGTTTTTAAATTGAACTTTGTTCTGCTCATAGTATTCTCTTATTTCATTTTCCGGAATTATTATTGTTGATTTTATCTTTAAATCAATATAATTATTAATCAATTCTTCATCTTTGCCCTCAATAAAAAGCTCTTTTGCTTTTTTTAGAAGAAGAACTCTATTAATCATAGTATTTAAAATTTCTTCATTCTTAATCTGAGGAATTTTTTCTTTCATTTTAAGGGCTACACTTTCAAAATCTCTTAATGTTATTGCATAACTGTCTACATAAGCAACAACCCTATCTATAACTTCTGAAAATGCTACAGATGCATAAATTAAATTAAAAAGCGTGACCAATACTAAAATGAATTTCCCCATGTGATTCCCCTGGTTGTCTATTTAATTTATATCCATAATCTATTCTTAAGGGACCAATCAGAGTTTTATATCTTAGTCCAACTCCTGTAGTATATTTGAGATTTGACACATCCACATCCCCTACCCTTTTCCATACATTGCCAAAATCGAGAAAATTAACTATAAAGAAGTTTTTACCAAGATATGTTCTAAATTCTACATTCCCCATTAAAAAGGCATTCCCACCTGTAGGCTGATTATTTTGTTTAGGACCCAATGTATTTTGAGCATAGCCTCTTACAGTATCTCTTCCTCCAAGAAAATATCTTTCAGAGATTGGCAAGTTCTCTGTTTTTCCATAAAGCCATGCCCACCCTCCCCTTAAAGAAGTTGCTAAAACAAGACCTTTTATTAATTCTGTGTATTTGTTTATATAAAAAGAAGATTTCATAAAGTTGAGCTCAGAACCTAAAAATTCATTGCTTAATTTTGATGTAACACCTGCGAGCCATCCTTTTGCTGGATCAAAAGGATTATCTCTGCTGTCATATATTAACGATGCTTTTATTCCACTTATAAATAATTTTCCAATGTCTTGATCGGAAATAATAACCTCAGGCATAACATCCCATGTTTTTGAATATGTTGCTTCATAAAGAAGTTCTGCCTTAAAAAACTCAGAAAATTTTTTCTCAAATCCAGCAGAAGCACTATATCTTTTTAATTTATAAATAATACTCTTCGTATCAATGTTTTTAAAATTTATTTTTTCAAAAAGCAATGATGATTTAAAAGTAAGGTCTTTCCATATCCAGGGATCAACATAAGTTATATAACTTCGTTTTTCTAAATTGTTTAGCTCAACTCTTGAAAATATCTGTTTATTCATTCCAAATAAATTTATATAAGAAAGCTCTGCAAAAGCTTTTGCTTTTTCATATTCTCCGAATCCAAAACCAAATTCAAAGGCTCCAGCTGGAGCTTCTTCGAAATTGTAAATTAAATCTAAGGAGTCATCTTGAGGTTGAGGCTTTATATCTATCCGAGAAAAAAGTCCTGTCTTATAGAGAATTTGCCTTTCTTCTTCCAATGTGTAAGGATTATATGGTTGACTTTCTTTTGGTAGAAGTCTTTGATAAATAAATTTAGTTTTCGTTTTTTTATTACCTAAAACAATTGATTTGCCAAAATACTTTTTACTGCCCGGTTCAATTTTTAAGCTTACATACGCATCAGAGTTCTTTATTTCATAATTTCCCTCAATCCTGGCTTCTGAATACCCACTTTTTAAATAAATTTCCCTGATTTTTCTTTTCATTTCAAGAAAAGTTGTTTCATTAAAAGGAGAATTTATGTAAGTTTTAGCTATTTCCTCAGCTTCGGTTTTTAATAAATTATCTTTTACTTTTATTTCAATGTGTTTTATTTTAACCTGTTCGCCTTCCTGAACTTTAAATAAAATACTTACACTATTTTCTTCCTCTTGCAATTGAGGAGGAAAAACTTTGCAATTAAAATATCCTTTTATTTTAAAGTATTCTTCAATTCTTTGCTTATCGTTTTCTAATTCTTCAGGATTAAAAAAAGAACCTTCTTTATTTGCAAGAAGTTTTTCTATTTCCTCTCTGGGAAGCTTTGTCTGAATTTCAACTTTTTTTACAAATTTTCTATTTCCTTCATTTATAAAATATGTTATTTTCCATTCATTTTTTGCTTGTTCTAATAAAGAATAGACCCTTACATCAATAAATCCCTTAGCTCTATAAAAGGTTATTAAACTATTTATACTGTCTTTTATAATGTTTTCATTAACCTGATCCTGAAAATGAGCCATTGCTATGCTTTTCAAATCCCTTTCACTTAAAGAATTAACTCCTTTGAATTCTAATTGTAGTTTTTTCCCTTCTTTAATTGTTAATGTAAGCTCTCCATTTGTAAAGGAATATGAGATTTCAGAACCGATTAACCCCTGTTTTATAAAATATTTCTCTACTTTATTGATAAACTCTTCAAGTATTACTTTATCAAAAGGCTCTCCCACACTTAAAGAAAGGAAATTTTTAATATACTCGTCAAAAGTCCCTTTCCATTTTATACTTTTTATTTTCAATGGCTCGCCTTCTTTTATATAAATTGTTATATCAGCAAAGTTTTCAAAAACTTTTTTTTCTATATTAACCTGACAGTTTATAAATCCTCGTTTATTAAGTTCATTTTCAATGTTATGTTGGGTTTTTTTGCATTCTATTTCCTTCAATCTATCGCCTTTTTTAAAACTAAGCAATTTTTTAAAAAAACTTTCAGAAAAGTGTTCATTTCCTTTGATTTCTAATTTTTTTATCAGTGGCTTTTCTTGAACTGAGATTTTCATTATTCCCTGGTCATATTCAACAATTATATCATCAAAGACATCCTTTAAAAATAATCTTTTAATTCCTGTAGTTATTTCTTCCGGAGTAAAACTTTGATTTTCGTTTACTCCCATAAGATAAAGAAATTCTTCCTTCGAAAAAGATTTTAATCCTTCTATTTCTATTTTTTTGATATATTCCGCTGCATATGCAAAATTAAATAAAAGTATAAAAATACTAACGAAACTCAAAACGAAACTTGATCGCACCTGAAATCCCTCCAATTTCATCTTTTGTTCCAACAAGAGAGACACCCTTTTTAACTAAATATTCAATTTTTATTATTTGTTCCGCAGTTGCTCCAGCTTGAGTGGAATAAGTAACAATAAGTCTTCCATCCATTAATTTCTTTCCCACTGTAATTCTTGGAGCAATAGAACCTGTTGTTTTTGATATTCCTGTTTCAACTTTCATTATATCAAGGCCTGTAAGCCCTCTAACTCTTTCTTCAATCAGTTCTTGCATCTGTCCTGTAATGAATGAAGTAGCTTCTGATGCTCCTGGAATCCCCTTCCCTCCTCCATTTTGTCCCAATACTAACAGATTAAGTAATTCTGGCTCTGAAAGAGGAGGATTTGAACTCAGTATGAGGTTAAACTGGTCAATATATCCATTTAAATTAAGATTTATATTGTATTGAGAAACATTTGTTCTTGCTGAAATATTTAAATAAGGCCTTATTGAATTAGGATCGTTGAATTGAATAAGTGCTCTCATAATTTCAAATTTGCTACCTCTAAAATAAATCCATCCTTCTTTTGCATTTATCCATCCTATTAATGATGGTTCCTGTAAAGAACCTTTTAAAAGAAGATCGCTATTTAAATTCACTGTAGCAAGATTATTATTGATAAAGAAGTTATTGGTCTGGGCTCGTAAATTAAATTTCAAATTATTAAACCAGCTGTCTTTTGCTACAGTAGGTTTTGGAGAACTTGATTTAAGAGCCAGACGAGTCCAATCAAATCTTTCAGTATATACTCCTTTTTGAATGTTAATTTGGCCTGAAAGCAAAGGCTGAGAATATGCTCCTGTAAGGTAGACCTTTCCATCAAGATATGCCCAGCATCTTGGCGCAAATATCCATCTGACTGATGAAAATTTTCCAGAAAGTGCAAGTTGTTTTATTCCAAATTTTTCAAGATATACAGTTCCTTCCATCTCAATACTGCCTTCAGAAAATGTACCATAAGCTTTTTCTATAATCACTCTGTCTTCATTAAATGATAAAGTAGCATTTATATTGGATAATGAAGGAATATCTTTTTTTAAAGTAATTGATGCATTGCTTACATCAACTCCTCCAGCTATTTCAGGATTTTTTCTGCTTTCGTAAATGTAAACCTGCATTGATGCTTTTCCTCTTATGTCATCAACTTTAAATAAAGCTTTAAATGGTCTTAAATCAGAAGAACCTTCAATTAGAATATCAAAGTAGTCCACTATTTTGCCTTTGATTGTCAGCTCTGTAGATTGACCGATAAGAGTAAGTGGATTAAAATATACATTTCCTTTCTCAATTCTGACATTTAAAGGATTCTTATTATTCAGTCCTATTCCATAAAGTCTTGTAAATATGCGTTTTAAATCGATTTGTGCATCAAAATTTTTATCTATTATAGAACATTTAACCCTTCCATCGATTAAAATTACCAAGTCTTCTGGTAATTTATTGAAAAAAGCTGATATGAAAGGATCAACTCTTGCTGAAACAAAATCTCCTGCTATGTTCCACTGTTTTTTATTCGGAAAGCCTTCAAAGGTAAATAAAATATTGTTCATAAAATTAGATTTTACTGTAAGATAGTTTTGTTGATAATTAAGGTTTAACATACCGTTAATTTTTTTGCTATTTTTCAGTTTTATTGCAATAATTGTGTTTGCATTAATTAATGGATTTTTTATTGAGCCAAGAATTTGAAAATTAAAGTTGTTCAAATTAATTTTTTCTATATATTTCATGCCGATTTTTTTTGCATAATCAAGAGAAATCTCAGTTATATCAAAAGCCTTTGAAGTTGTTGTAATATTAACTTCTCCGTTAAATTTCAAATAGCCTGATGCATTTAATACATCTCCTTCATTATAAGCATTTAAATTTTTTATATAAATACAACTCTCTTTCAATGAAATTAATCCTGCTATTTTGTCAAAAATTTTATTTTTTCCTAAAAATAAAGGGCTAAAAACTACATTAGCTGTAATATTACCGCTGTCTTTTATAAAACCTTTTATATCCAGAGAAGTGTTGATCTCTTTGTTTAAGGCTTTTATATAGATATTTTTTAATGGCAATTTTGTTACTGAAAAGACAAGATCGTATACAGGATTTTTTATTTCAAAAAGATTTTTTGCATAAGGGAATAAAATTTTTCCTTTTAATAAAACTTCGTTTCCTGAAATTTCATTAATTAATAAGAGATTTTTTTTGTAGACTATGTTTCCTTTGATATTATCAAATACAACTATTTGTTCTGGAAGAGATTTATCTATCTGTTTTGTACAAATGCTTACTTTTTCTGAAGAAAAATCAATGGCTATTTCAGGATTTTCGGTAGTTCCATAGAGTTTTCCTTTAAAATTCAAGTTTCCATAAATCCCTTTTTGATAAGGAATTAAAAGTTCTTGAAGATCTCTACTGCTGCCGATAAAATCAAAATCAAGATTTTTATTATTAGTATCTATATAGCCATTTACCTTTGCGGTGCTGTTAGGTAAAGAAATCTCTAAGAAAGAAAATCTGTAAATTCCATCTATAGAGTCAAAATTTCCTTTTATCCATTCAATTTTTCCTCTTAAATCATCAGGTTTATTTCCTGTTTTTAAGTAAACAAATGAAGCTTTAGGAGAAAACTTCTCTCCTTCTGAAATTAACCAGCCTTTTACCGTTCCCTCTGCAATTCCCGGATTCCAGTGAATAAGGTCAAAAACTCCATTGCTCGATATGTTATTTACTTCAACAAAAACATAATGTTTTACCACTTTTGGAAGAGTTATCCACACATGAGCATGAGCAGAACCACCGTAAAGTTTTACTTTCCCTTTTTCGAACTCTAAAATTCCATCTTTATATACAGCTTGAGATTCTATTTTTTCTACTTTAACTCCAAGAATATCTCCTTTTTTTAAACTTACTTTGGCATTAATTTGAGGGTCTGAAATAGAGCCTTTAACTTCTCCCTGAGCTTCTGTAAGTCCTGTTAGTGTTTCAGAGACTTTCAGAATCTTCATTAACTCTTCAAGAAGGAAAGAAGCCTTAAATTGCAAATTAAGTTTAATCTTATCCTGCCATTTTTGACCTTCAATAAAACTTACCTTACCATTAATGTCAATTTCACCGTAACCATCTTTCAGTCCAAAAATTTTCATAAGAGATTTAAAAAATAGCTTTCCAGAAACGATAAATTCTCCTAAGAAATTGGTATAGTTTATCTGCCCTGAGCTTTTTAAAAGAGAATTTATATCAAAGAGTTTAAGTTCCTCTAAAATTATTTTCTTTTGCGTAATTCTCAAAGAAGCTTTTAACCTTGTTTCAATATTTGGATAATGAGATGAAAAAAGTTTTGTATGAGAAAGTATGGAAATTTTAGGTTCTGCTCGCAGAAAAACTCTTCCATAGAGTTCTTCCAGATATAGCTTTAAATCACTGTCATGAACTGCGCCATTAAGATTTTCTATTTCAAAAGAATTAAATTTCAGTTTTACTGGAAATTTTACTGGTTTTTTTAGGTAATTTGAAATGCTTTGTATGGCTTTGTTAAGACTTGAGTATTTCATTGAGAAATTGGCTGAATATAGCACAGTTCTCCTTATATCTATTTCTTTATTAAAAATATGTGTTAATCCTATGTAAAGCTTTACTCTCTTAAGCTTTAAAAAATCATTTTCTGAATTAAATACAACAACATTTTTAAGCTCAATATAAAGGGGTATCAGGTGGAAATAAGCTTTATCAATTGATACTTCCATCCCAACTATATCTCTAAGCTCATTGATAATTGGTTTTATAACAATTGAAGAAATATCAATTTTGCCAATAAAGACAAATATCAGAAAAATTAAAACAATAGCTAAAATTAAAATCTTTTTTTTCAAACCATAACCTCCGTTATAATCTTTCATTCTATATTTGTTTTAATCTGTAGGTCAACTAAATGTTATACTATTTTTATGAAACTGAGATGGATTATAGTAGCAATTTTAATTTCCATATTAGCTCATATGAGTATAATGATAGCGCTTGGTAAAATACAGCTGAGTTTGCCTTCTTTTAATTTTATAGAGACCTATATTTTTCAAAGTAAAAAAGAAAATCCGAAACCAAAAATTGTGGAAACTCCTGAGGAGGCAAAAAGCTCAGAAAATCAGGTATTAGAAAATCAAGTATCCGAAAAGCAAGAAATTTCTGAAAATAACAAATCCGAAACTACAGAAAACAAGCAAGAAGAACCTACTTCTAATTTTACTCAAAATTCTGACAAACCTCAGAGTTTACCAGTTCAGCAAAATCCTTTTACAAAATTTATCAATGAAACCATGAAGTTTGACATATATTGGATGGGCATTTATGTTGGTTCTGCAGTAGTTTCTGTAAAAGGTGATGAAAATACAATTACTATAACTTCTCAGGTCAAATCTGCAGGATTTATTTCAAATTTTTATTATGTCAATGACCATGCAGAAAGTACAATACAAAAAGGTTTACCAAAGCATTTTACATTAGTTCAAATCGAAGGAAAACACAGAGGTAACAAAGAAACAATCTTTGATTATGAAAATAAAGAAATTGTTTTTATCAATCATTTAAAAAACAATACATTTTATCATAAAGGTATAAATAAAGTATTTATGGATGTTCTTTCAGGATTTTTCTATCTCAGAGCCATGCCAATCAACTTAAATGAGCCTGTTACAGTAGATATCTTTGACAGTAACAAATTTGCCACAGTTGTAGTTCAACCGATTAAAGAAGAAAAAATAGAAATCTCAAATAAACAGATTGACACGATTGTTATCAAGCCTCAACTTGACACTGAAGGACTTTTTAAAAGAAAAGGAGATATTATTATCTGGTTGAGTAAAGATGCGAGTAAAATTCCACTGAAAATTGAAACAAAAGTTCCTGTAGGAAAAGTGGTAGCAGAGTTAAAGGAATACAGAAAAGATTAAAAGATGCAGCAAAATATAGTAATAAGAGGAGCGAGACAGCACAATCTTAAAAACATTGACTTAATAATTCCAAGAAATAAAATAATTGTTATTACAGGACCTTCTGGCTCAGGAAAATCATCACTTGCCATGGATACAATTTTTGCTGAAGCTCACAGAAGATATCTTCAAAGCCTTCCAATAGAATTACGAACAATCTTTGATCAGTTTCAAAAACCTGATGTTGATTTTATTGAAGGACTTTCTCCAGCAGTATCTGTTGAGCAAAAAACAATATCAAAAAGTCCTCGTTCAACAGTAGGAACAATTACTGAGATTTATGACTATTTAAGACTTCTTTATGCAAAAATCGGAATTCCTTACTGTCCAAAATGTGGAAGGGAATTAATCTCTCAGGATATAAATAAAATGACTTCTTCAATACTTGCTTTACCTGAAGGAACAAAAATCCAGGTTTTAGCTCCGGTGGTTATTGAGAAAAAAGGACAACACAAAGAAATCCTTGATAGAGCAAAAGCTGAAGGCTTTATAAGAGCAAGAATTGATGGACAGCTCATGGAGCTTACGCAGGAGATTTCATTAAAAAAACATGTAAGACACACAATTGAACTTGTTGTTGACAGAATCATTGTTAAAGAAAAATACAAAAATCAAATAAAAAGAGCATTGGAACTGGCAATGAAATATAATCAAACAGTTGTAGTAAATATTGTTGATGAAAACAGAGATATTATATTTAGTAGCACTCTTGCCTGTCCAGCCTGTGGAATAAGTCTACCGGAAATTGATCCAAGACTTTTTTCTTTTAACAGTAAATACGGTGCATGTCCAAGATGTAAAGGTCTTGGATATGAAAACATAGAAGATGAAGAAGAAATAGATGTTTTAACCTTAATCCCTTGCAAACTTTGTGAAGGAACAAGACTTAGACAGGAAGCTTTAGCAGTAAAAATAAATAAAAAAAGCATAGCAGAATTATCAGCGGTTTCGATTGATGAATTAAAAAATTTTTTATCTAATTTAGAATTTTCTTCTTATGAATCTTCAATTGCTGAAAGAATACTTAAAGAAATTTTTATTAAACTTGAATTTCTCCAAAAAATTGGCGTTGGGTATTTAAGCCTGAATCGTCCTTCTTTTAGCCTTTCAGGTGGAGAAGCTCAAAGAATAAGGCTTGCAACTCAGCTTGGTTCTCATTTGAGCGGTGTTCTTTATGTTCTTGATGAACCAAGCATAGGGCTTCATCCAAGAGACTGCTCGAAACTTATTGAATCTATGAGAGAACTTTCTTTGAGAGGAAATACCCTTATTGTTGTGGAACATGATGAAAGCACAATAATGAATGCTGATTTGGTAGTAGAGCTTGGTCCTGGTGGTGGTAGGGATGGTGGTTATCTTACAGAGATATTATCTCCAGAAAAACTTATAAAAAGTAAAAATTCAATCACTGCTCAGTATCTAAGCGGTTCAAATAAAATTGCAGTTCCAAAACAAAGAAGAAAAGCGAATGAATTTATAAAAATCATTGGAGCAGAAGCTTATAATCTTAAAAATATTAATGTTAACATTCCTATTGGAGTCTTCGTTTGCGTTACAGGGGTTGCTGGTTCAGGCAAAAGCACATTGATATTTGAGATTTTATATAAAGCTCTGGCAAAAAAACTTTACAATGCCTCTGTTTATCCTGGCAAACATAAAACAATTGAAGGCATAGAACAGATAGACAAAGTTGTCTGCATTGATCAGTCTCCTATTGGAAGAACTTCTCGTTCCACACCAGCTACATACACTCAGGTTATGAATGAAATAAGAGAACTCTTTGCAATGTTACCTGATGCAAGACTTCGGGGATATACAAAATCAAGATTTAGCTTTAATCTTTCAGGAGGTAGATGTGAAGCCTGTCAGGGAGATGGAGTAAAAAAAATAAAAATGCATTTACTTCCAGATGTTTATGTTGTTTGTGACAGTTGTAAAGGTAAAAGATACAATGAAGAAACACTTCAAATTAAATACAGAGGGAAAAGTATTAGTGATGTTCTTGAGATGACAGTAACTGAAGCTCTTGAGTTCTTTTCTGCTGTGCCAAAACTTAAACAAAAGCTTCAAATAATGCAGGATATAGGTCTTGGTTATATAACACTTGGACAGGCTGCAACAACACTTTCAGGTGGAGAAGCTCAAAGAGTTAAACTCGCTAAAGAACTTAGTAAAAAACCCACAGGAAAAACTCTCTACATACTTGATGAGCCTACAACAGGACTTCACATGGTTGATATAGAAAGACTACTTAACATACTTCAAAGACTTGTTGACAATGGAAATACTGTTATTGTTATAGAGCATGACCTGGAGATTATAAAATGTGCTGACTACATAATAGACCTCGGACCTGAAGGTGGAGCTCTTGGAGGATATCTTGTAGCAGAAGGAACACCTGAAGAGGTTGCTATGAATCCTGCCTCATATACTGGAAAATTTTTAAAAGAAAAATTAGGCTTATGAGCCTTATTTTAAAAATTGACAATACCCAGGAAGGCAAAAGACTTGATGTTTTCCTCTCTGAAAAATTGAATCTCAGCAGAGCAAAAGCACAGGGAATGATTGAAAATAAATATGTTAAGGTTAATAATTTTTTTAAATCAAAAAGTTATAAACTAAAACTTAATGATTTAGTTGAAATTTTTGACGGATTTTCATCTGAGAGTGAAGAAAATAAATTATTAATTCCGCAAAATATTCCAATTGAAATAATTTACAAAGATGAACACTTAGTTGTGCTCTCAAAACCTGCGAATATGGTAGTTTATCCCTGTGCGGGTCACAGAGATGGAAGTCTTTTGAATGCTTTAGCCTATCATGTAAAAAAACTTGCCACTGCTGGAGCTCCTCTAAGACCAGGAGTAGTTCACAGGCTTGATAAAGACACCTCAGGGGTAATTGTAATTGCTATTGATGATAACGCGTATTATGGATTGGTAGAAGCCTTTAAAAAAAGGCAGGTCAATAAAGAATATATTGCTCTTGTTTATGGAGAATTAAAAGGTAGTGGTAGAATTACACTGCCAATTGGAAGAGCAATTTATGACAGAAAAAAGATGTCCACAAGAGCAAAAAAATCAAAAGAGGCAATAACTGAATGGGAAGTAATCAAGAATTTTAAAAATTACACTCTTGTAAAGGTAAAGATTATTACTGGAAGAACCCATCAAATAAGAGTTCATTTTTCAGCAATTGGGCATCCAGTAATAGGCGACAGAACCTATGGAAAAAAAACATATATAGAACTTGGCAAACAAAAAATTCCTGTTTTACGGCAGATGCTTCATGCATGGAGGATTGAATTTAATCATCCAGTCACAGGACAACATCTTAAATTTGAATCATCTTTACCAGAAGACATGGAAAAAATCATAGAAATTCTGACTTTATCAGTTAAACCTCCTAAGGTTTTTAACAAAGGTTTAAAAAACTAAGGTGTAAATTTTATAGGCAGTAACGATTAGAATTAGGATAGCAAAAATTTGCTTAATTTTTCCGCAGAGTTATAAATTTTTAGCATTAGAGAGCAATTCCCTCTCCATTAATTTCAGAGGCAGTTTAAAAGGGGGTTA
>NZ_JBMFOO010000030.1:0-20130 GCF_049969575.1 Thermodesulfovibrio sp.
GTCCAATTGCAGATTAAGTAAGTTTTAGCTCCTTTATTTTTTGAGAGGGATTATTGCTTAAGATTATTGATGTTCCCACTAAGATGGCATCTATTCCTTTTTTAAGAAGCTTTTCAACATGAGTTCTTTCAGAGATTCCGCTTTCACTCACTGTAATTTTATCCTCAGGAATTAACTCCTTAAGCCTGAAAGTTGTATCAAGCGCAATCTGCATGGTTTTAAGATTTCTGTTGTTTATTCCTATTATGTCAACTCCTGCGAATAAGGCTTTTTCTAAATCTTGTTCATCGTGAATTTCAAATAATACATCCATCTGAAGAGATTTTGTAAGCTCGTATAAAAATTTACATTGTTGTTTATTTAAAATATTTCCAATTAAAAGAATAGCATCTGCTCCAAGCAGTTTTGACTCATATATCTGATATTCATCAAAAATAAAATCCTTTCTTAAAACAGGCACATTAGGATATTTTTCCTTTATTTTTACTAAAAATGAAGGACTTCCAAGAAAAAAATCTTCTTCAGTAATAACTGAAATAGCATCTGCACCAGAGGATACATAAAGGTCAGCCATTTTTAAAACATCATACTCTTTAAGCAGTCCCTTAATTGGAGAGGCTTTTTTTATTTCTGCGATAAGTTTTATTCCTTCCTGAGGAAGTCTTTTTATTGCTTTATAGAATTGGCAAGATGTCTTAACAGTGTGTGCTGTTTTTTTTATTTCTTCAATTGATTTAATCTTTTTTAACTCATTAATTCTTAATTTTTTGGCTTCAACTATCTTTTGTAAAATATGCATTATTTTATTTTACCCTTAATTTTATAGACAAAAACAAGAATTTCAGCTACTGCTTTATAGAGCTCAACTGGAATTTCTTCATAAAGTGGAAGCTTTGAAAGCACTTCCACTAAAGCCTCATCTTCTTTTAAAGGAATTCCATGCTGCCTTGCAAGCTCTATAATCTTGTCAGCAATCCAGCCTCTTCCTTTAGCTACAACCTTTGGTGCTGTGTCCCTTTCTTTATCATACTTTAATGCTACTGCCTTCTTTTGTTCTGTCATATTCTTACACTAACCAATCCTTCCTGTATTTGCCACTGTTTTAAGAGTTCCTCAGCTTTTGTAACATAATTTATTCCTGAAAGCAATAACCCCTGCTCAGCAAATCTTTTTTTAAGGTCTTCTTCATGATTTTTAACAATCTGAATGGTTTCAGGTTTTCCTGAAAAACTCACAAAAAAGCTCCTTTCTACCATTGTTACAACAAATGATAAAGGCTGCCCTCCTATATTGAGACTTACAAAAACTGTATAATAGTCCTTATCTTGTCTTTTAAATCTCTTGAAAGCACAAGTTCCACCTTCTATTTCCTTCCACAGAACAGGAAGAAATGTAAAAAAACTTTGATATGTTTTAGAAAGAACCTGGTAGCCCTCAATCTGTCTTAAAATATGCTGTGCTTTATCAGCTATTTCCTCCATACCCTCTGCTTTTGCCTGTTTTGTTATGTTATCAACGATGATTTTAAGATCATTCTTAATCTGTTCAAAATTAGATGCATCAGAAAGAAACTGCTTAATTTTTGATTCAAAAGATACTCCTGTATTTAGAAGACAATTTTTTAATTTTTCAGGAGTTAATTCTTCATGGCTGGTAATGATTATATTTTTCAATGAAGCAATTTGCTCCCCTGGAAAATTGTTTTCTTCAAGAAGTTTGATTAATCCCTGAAGATTCTTTATTGTATTTTTATAAGAAAAAATAGCATCAATCATTTTTTGCATAAGCACAGCCTTTTGTGTTTGAGAAAGATTTTCTGCCTTAAAAGTAAGCAATGTCTGAATCATTTGAGATTGCTTTGTTTCTTTCATGGAGCTGATATTTTGTGAAAAAAGTGAATCAATGAGTTTAAAAATTTTATTTGATATTTCACTTTCTGTTTTTAATAAAGCCTTTTGAATCTGCTCAGTTTCAGATGCGGATAAAACTCTTAACGGAACGGTGCCATCTTGAAGAGGTTTTTCAACTTTCACCATCACAGTATCACCTTTATTTAAAGGCAATTCTCTCTGAGGCTGAGCATTTATTATCCTGTTGTTAATCTTTATCTGAATTGTGCCCGTAGGAAATATGTCCATTATCTCTGCAGTTAAAATTTCTCCAATTGCGAGCTTAATTGGCAGAGCCTGTTTGCCTTTAAAAATATGAATAATGCCTGACTGATCAATTACTGGCTGGATCATCTTATTACATCAACACCCATATAGGGCTTTAAAGCCTCAGGAACAAGCACAGAGCCATCTTTTTGTTGATAATTTTCTAAAATGGCGACAACTGTTCTTCCAATTGCCAATCCTGAACCATTCAGGGTATGAACAAACTCTGTTCCTTTTTTACCTCTTCTACGAAATCTTATATTTGCTCTTCTTGCCTGAAAATCCTCAAAATTCGAACAAGAACTGATTTCTCTGTAACGCCTCTGTCCGGGAAGCCAGACCTCTATATCATAGGTTTTTGCCGCAGCAAAACCCAGGTCTCCTGTGCAAAGAGCAACAACTCTGTATGGAAGTCCAAGCTTCTGAAGAACTTCTTCCGCATCCAAGGTAAGAGATTCTAATTCATCATAGGAGTCTTCTGGTTTTACAAATTTAACAAGTTCAACCTTATTGAACTGATGCTGTCTTATAAGTCCTCGAACATCTTTGCCGTGCGAGCCTGCTTCCCGGCGAAAACATGGAGTATAGGAAACATAATAAATTGGTAAGTCATCTTCTGATAAAATCTCTTCTCTATGAAGATTTGTAACAGGGACCTCAGCTGTTGGAATAAGATAGAACTCTGGCTCAGTGATTTTAAATAAATCTTCTTCAAATTTTGGAAGCTGTCCAGTTCCTGTCATTGAATCTTTGTTTACAAGTAAAGGCGGGAAAATCTCTATGTATCCCTTTGAAATATGCAAATCAAGCATAAAATTAATAAGTGCACGCTCAAGCTTAGCACCAAGACCTTTCATTACAGCAAATCTACTTCCTGCAATTTTACCAGCACGCTCAAAATCAATTATTCCGAGAATCTCTCCAATATCCCAATGATTAAGGGGCTCAAAATCAAATTGTGGAGGACTTCCCCATTTTCTTATCTCAACATTTTCTGTTTCATCCTTACCAATAGGAACTGTATGATGGGGTATATTGGGGATATAAAGAAGAAAATTCTGCACATCTTCTTCCACTTGACGAAGTTTATTTTCAACAGTTGCTATTTCTTCTCCCAATTGACGCATCTCATGAATAAGGTTTTCCACTGCATGATTGTCAGTTTTTGACTTTTTTAGTTTTGCAATTTCCTGAGATACGGAATTTCTTATCGCTCTTTTATTTTCAATCTCTCTTAAAAGTTTTAGTCTTTGTTCTTCAAGAGCTAAAAATCTATCAAAATCAATCTCATAACCTCTTTTTTGAAGTGCTTCTTTCACTTTATCAGGATTTTCTCTAACAAATTTCACATCAAGCATATTGTCTCCTTCCGTCCTCAATAATTAAGGTTAAATATCAAGATTTTTTGCCTCAAGAGCATGTTTTACAATAAACTCCTTTCTTGGTTCAACATCATCTCCCATAAGTATTGTAAATATTTCATTTGCCTTTTGAGCATCCTCAATTGTAACCTTTAGAAGTGTTCTTTTTTCAGGATCCATCGTGGTTTCCCAGAGTTGTTCTGGATTCATCTCCCCAAGTCCTTTATATCTTTGAATAGTGACTCCTTTTTTTACAGCATCCATGATTTTAGTGTAAAGCTCCCAGAGAGATGAAGTTTTTACTACTTCATTTTTAATCTGAATAACATAATTTTTGTCTTCTTTTATTTCCTGAATTGATTGAAGTTTTTCAAAAATGTTCTTAATAAGGATAAAATCCTTTAACTCAGAAATTCTGCTTTGCTCTTCTGGAATACTGAGCATCTGCTCAATATAAGATGGGGCAAAACCCTTTCTCTCAAAATCTACAAGAACCTTTCCATAATCAAAAAGCAATCTAAGGAATTTCTTCTTTGTTTCTACATCTGTTTGAACAATTAATGTAACCTCATCAACTGCAATATCCATCAAAAACTCATTCATTTCTTCCTCTGTTTGAATATATTTTTCCCATTTTCCTCTCTTTATTCTGTAAAGAGGAGGCTGAGCTATGAAAAGCCAGCCTTTTTCAATCAAGGGAAGCATTTGCCTGTAAAAGAATGTTAAAAGAAGAGTTCGTATATGAGCACCATCAACATCAGCATCTGTCATAAGAATTATTTTATGATATCTAATATTTTCCATTTCAAAATTTTCTTTTCCAATACCTCCTCCAATTGCTGTTATGAGTGTTTTTATCTCTTCAGAGGTCAACATTTTGTCAATTCTCGCCTTTTCTACATTTAAAATTTTTCCTCTCAATGGAAGCACTGCCTGAGTGCGCCTGTCTCTTGCCTGTTTTGCTGAACCACCTGCGCTGTCACCCTCAACAATAAAGAGTTCTGCCTGAGAAGGGTCTTTTTCAGTGCAGTCAGCAAGCTTGCCTGGAAGTGCTGTATCTTCAAGTATACCTTTTCTGCGCGTAAGTTCCTTCGCCTTTTTAGCTGCTTCACGGGCACGGGCAGCATCTTTTGCTTTTTCAACGATTTTCCTTGCATAATTAGGATTTTCCTCAAGCCATCTACTGAGTTTTTCATTAACTATTGTTTCTACAATTCCTTTTACCTCACTATTGCCAAGCTTCATTTTTGTTTGTCCTTCAAACTGAGGTTCAGGAATTTTCACACTTATTACAGCAACAATGCCTTCTCTTACATCCTCTCCAGAAAGAGATTCTTTGCCTTCTTTTAAAAGTCCATTCTGTAGAGCATAAGTATTTATTGTTCTTGTAAGAGCAGATTTAAAACCTACTAAATGGGTCCCACCTTCTCTTGTATTGATGTTATTTACAAAGGTAAGAATTTCCTCTGAAAAACCTTCATTATATTGAATAGCAATCTCAACAATAATTCTATCTTTCTCACCTGCAATGTATATTGGTTTAGGATGTAAAGTTTTTTTTCCTTTGTTTAAATCTTCAACAAAAGAAACTATTCCACCTTCTTTTATAAACTCTTCATAGTAACCATCTCTTTCATCAATAAGAATGATTTTCAATCCTTTGTTTAAATAAGCCAGCTCTTTGAATCTCTCAGCAAGAATCTCCCTTGAAAACTCTGTAACTTCAAATATTTCAGGATCAGGTTTAAATCTTATTGTCGTGCCTGTGAGTGTTGTTTGACCAACAAACTTAGGGCACGACTCAGGTATACCCCGACAATACTTTTGCCTTACTACTTTACCTTCTCTTTTTACTTCAACCTCAAGTTCCTCAGAAAGCGCATTGACAACACTTAATCCTACTCCATGAAGTCCACCTGAAACCTTATAAGCCTTAGATTCAAACTTTCCTCCTGCATGAAGCTCGGTAAGAACAATCTCAAGAGCAGTTCTACCCTCAGGGTCTTCCGGATGAATTCCTATTGGAATGCCTCTACCATTATCACTTACAGTGCAACTTCCATCTTTGTGCAGGTAAACCTCAATTTTATTGCAAAATCCTGCTAAAGCTTCATCAACGCTATTGTCCACCACTTCATAAACAAGATGATGTAATCCTTCAATTCCTGTAGAGCCAATATACATTGCGGGACGGGCTCTTACACCTTCAAGCCCTTTAAGAATCTTTATGTCTTCAACCTTATAAGTATCTTCTTTATTCACAATACCTCCTTTTATACATAATTCAAGTGTTCAAATGTTCAAGGGTTCAAACTACTAAAGCCTTAAAGGCATAACAACGCATTCATAAACAAAGGAAGTATCATGAGCATCTGTTATATACACAGCTTTTTCTGGCTCGTTCATCATAATCTTTGCTTTATCTGATGTTATGCGCTCAAGAGCGTCTATTAAATACCTTGCATTAAAACCAATAACAATAGGTTCTCCCTGATAATCAATACTGAGCTCATCCTGAGCCTCTCCAATTTCAGGGTCTGATGCAGAAATAGTTAAATTCTGCCCCCATTCTGTTCTGACAGCATTCTGTCTTTCTCTGCTTAGCACAGAAACTCTTTTTAATGAAGCTATCAACAATTCTTTATCAACAATTGCCTGTTTATCAAAGTCTTTTGGAATGACTGCTTCATAGTTTGGATAATTACCTTCTATCATACGGGTAAGAAAACTTATTCCATCAATTTCTATCATCACATGGGTCTTGCCGATTTGAAGTGAAACATTTTCAGCACTGGATAAGAATTTTTTTAATTCATTTAAAGATTTTTTTGATAAAATAACTTTTCTGTCTTCTGATGCTACATTAAGTGCTGCCTTAAAATGAGCAAGTCTATGTCCATCTGTGCCAACTACATGAATTTCTCCATCTTTTAGTTCAAAAAGAAGAGCATTTAAAACATATCTTGCATCAGCTTCTCCAGAAGCATAAAGAGTCTTATCTATTGCCGTAAGAAGAAGATCTCTTGATAAATTAATCTGAGAAGCTTGTCCAATCTGTGGCCAAACAGGAAACTCAGAAGCATCTAATGCAGCAAGTCTGAAATTTGATCTTCCAGACTGAATTTTAAGCCATCCCTCTGAAAGTTTAATTTCAAAATCACTTTCAAGTTCTTTTATGATTTCATAAAATTTTCTTGCAGGTATACATGTTTTACCAGGTTCAATTATTTCTGCTTCAACTGGGAGCTTTACCGCTGTTTCAAGATCAGTGGCTAAAATGGATACAGAACTTTCAGTAACATCCATAAGAAAATGATTTAGCACAGGCATAATGCTCTTTTTTTCAACAATGCTTTGAATTTTTCCAATAGTTTCCTGTATTTTTTGTTTTTTCAGTTTTACATACATTTTACTCCTCCTCTATTTGTTTTCCTGTAATTTTCTTATTATGCTGTCTATTAGCTTATTAAGAGATTCATCTTGCTTTTTATCCTTTTCTATCTGCTTACAGGCATATATAACAGTGGCATGATCCTTACCACCAAAGGCATTGCCTATTTCTGCCAGTGAAAGATTTGTCAGTTTTTTTGTTATATACATGGCTATTTTCCTCGCATTTGCAATCTCTTTAGTTCTTTTTTTTGACTTTATATCATGAAGTTTAATACCTAAGGCTTCACATACAGCTTTCTGAATTAAATCAATTGTGATTGGCTTGTTTTCATCAGGAAGTAAATCTCTTAAAACATGTTTTGCTAGATCCATGGTTATTGGGGTCTTTGTAATGGAAATATATGCACAGAGTTTAATTAAAGAGCCTTCAAGTTCTCTAACATTTGATTTAACTCGGGATGCTATGAAATAAGCTACTTCTTCAGGCAATTGAACTCCTTCAAGCTCAGCTTTTTTATACAAGATGGCAAGCCTGGTTTCTATTTCTGGTGGTTGAATGTCTGCAATAAGACCCATTCCAAATCTTGAACGAAGCCTGTCTGTAATATCAGAAATCTCCATCGGTGGTCTATCACTTGAAATGACTATTTGCTTTTGCTTGCTATAAAGTTCATTAAATGTATGAAAAAATTCTTCCTGAGTTGAATCTTTGCCAGCAATAAACTGAATATCATCTACAATAAATACATCAAGGGCTCTGTATTTTTGCCTAAACTCAGGCATTTTTTCATGTCTTATTGCGGAAACAAACTCTCCTGTAAATTGTTCTGAGGACATATAACATACATTAATTCCCGGTTTTTTATCAAGAATATAATTTCCAATAGCTGTTATTAAATGAGTTTTACCAAGTCCAACACCACCATATATAAAAAGAGGATTATAAGCAAATCCTGGATTTTCAGCAACTCTCAGTGCTGCTGCATGGGCAAACTGATTTGACGGACCCACAACAAAGGTATTAAAAGTATATTTAGGATTCAAATTACCTCTTTTTATTACAGGCTTTTTTTCTTCAGTTGAAACTGTCTCATGCTCTTTACCTGTAATAATGTAACAAACCGAGATTTGGTTTCCTGTAATTTGATAGAAAGCATCACTTATTATTGAAGGAAAATTATCTTCTATCCAGTCCTTAAAAAATCTATTTGGAACTTCAATAAAAGCCTTTGAATTCTTTATCTCTAAAAGTTTTACAGGAGAAAACCATAACTGAAAAGTTGATTCTCCAACTTTCTGGGCAATAATCTCTAAAATTTTTTGCCAAATTTTATTTATTTCATTCATTTTTCAACAACTTTTTAACATTTGTTAAAAACTTTACTGTTAAAAGCCTGTTAAATTAAAAACTTTTTAAATTCAAAGAGTTTTATCCTTAGTGCCAATTTTGAACCTTTTCATTATATCCTATAATTAACAAACTGAGCAATAAATTGTTAAAAACTCTAAATTTATTAACATAACTTTTATAGTTAAAATCATTTTAATCATTAATTGTTAAATTTGTTAAAAAACCATCCTAAATTTTAAACATTCAAAACTTTTACAAAAGAAGCAAAAAAACAATTTTAAACATAATAAACATCTCTATAACTACTTCAAAAAAACTAAAATAAAAAATTTAAGAAACTGAAGCAAACTTTTTAAGATATGTCTCAATAAAAATATCTATATTTCCATCTAAAACTTCTTCAACATTATAAACTTCTATATTTGTCCTGTGGTCCTTTATTAACCTGTAAGGATGAAGCACATAAGACCTTATTTGATTTCCCCAGGCTATTTCTTTTTTATCACCTACAATAGATTTAATCTTGTCTTCCTGCTGTTTCTGCAATAAAGCATAAAGTTTAGATCTCAAAATTTTCATTGCAATTTCTCTATTTTTATGTTGAGACCTTTCAGTCTGACATGTAACAACAATTCCAGTTGGAATATGAACAATTCTTACTGCAGAAGAAACTTTATTTACATGTTGTCCACCTGCTCCAGAAGCTCTAAAAGTATCAATTCTTATATCATCATCTTTTATTTCAACCTGAATATCATCTTCAATTTCAGGTAAAACAGACACAGCTGCAAAAGAAGTATGTCTTCTTTTATTAGCATCAAAGGGTGAAATCCTTACAAGTCTATGAACTCCTGATTCTGATTTTAAATATCCATAAGCATACTGTCCTTCAACAGTAAAAGTAACATCTTTAATTCCAGCTTCTTCACCTGCTTGTAAATCAATAATTTCTACTTTAAAACCTTTCTTTTCAGCCCACCTTAAATACATACGAAAAAGAATTTCAGCCCAATCCTGACTTTCTGTTCCACCAGCTCCAGGATGAATTGAAACTATAGCATTATTTTTGTCATGCTCTCCATTAAGTAAAAGCTGAATTTCAAGATTATCAATCTGGGATTTTATATTCTCTATCTCGCTTTCTAAATCTTTTAAGAGAAGATATCCTTCTTCTTCAGATTCAGCAATACTAAAAGCTTCTTCAAGATACAAAAATCGGTCAGTAATATTTTCAATGGGTTCAATTACTTCTGAAAGTCTATTTTTTTCTTTCTGAATTTTCTTTATTTTTTCTATATTCTGCCAAGTTTCTTCTTTCTGAAGCTCTTTATTCAGATCCTCAAGTCTTTTTTTAAGCTTATCTATCTCAAAGACAACCTCTTAAGGAAAAAATTCTCTCTTTAGTTTCTTTTAAAAGAACCTTTAAATCTTCATATGTAACCATCTTTTACCCCCAAATCTTACATTTCCTATAACAAAAATTAAAGAAAATACAATACAGAAATAGGCAAATATATCTCCATATTTTGTATAAAAACTTAATTTTTCATCTCCTTGAATATCTTCAACTAAATAAGTTCTTTCAAATAAAGCTGTCTTATTTATAATTCTTCCTTTACTGTCTATAAAACCTGAAATCCCAGAATTAGCTGCTCTTATTAAAGGCTTTCTATTCTCAATTGCCCTAAATACTGCCATAGAAAAATGCTGATACGGCCCTCCAGTGTTTCCAAACCATCCATCATTTGTAATATTTACAATAAATTGTCCACCTTTTTGATAAAATTTTCTTACCTGTCCAGGGAAAATACTTTCATAACAGATTAAAGTTGCAAATCTTCCAAACGGTGTAATTGCTACAGTATAGCTGTCTCCAGGCTTATAATCTCCTATTCCAACTGTTAATTTGTTAATGAAAAATAAAATTTTTCTTAAAGGAACATATTCTCCAAAGGGTACTAAATGTATTTTATCATAATAATAAGCAATTGTTCCATTTGGATCAATTAAAACAGCACTGTTTGTGTAATTATCCTTCTGTCTTTCCATTATGCTTCCAAAGAGCAAATATATATTTTGCTGTTTAACAAAGTTTATTAAATCTGAAGTAAAGTATTTATTTTTTTCAAACACAAAAGGAACCGCTGTTTCGGGCCATACAACAAGCTGTGGATTATATGCTTTAGCTTTTATTGTAAGGTCTTTATAGATATTTAAAATCCCATTTACTTTATTAAAATCCCATTTTTCATTTTGAGGTATACTTCCCTGAATTATAGCTGCTTTAAATTGTCTACCACTAACTGGTTCATAAAGTTTTTTTATTCCGTAACCTATACAAAAAACAAAAATTATTAAAACCATAATTATGTTTATAATGCTTGGAATGTATGATAAAAGAGGATATTGAGCTTTTTTTTCTTTAAAGCTCCATAAATCAAAAATAAAACAGTTAAAAAGTACAACAAGATATGAAATTCCGTAAATTCCTGTAATATCAGCAATTTGCGAGATTATTAAAAATTTATACTGGCTATAACCTATCACTGCCCAGGGAAATCCTGTAAAAAGATAACTCCTTAAAACTTCAAGACTAACCCATATAAAGGGAGCATAAAATGATGTTGGTAAATTATTTTTTAACAAAGTTTTATATATCAGAGAAAAAAAAGCAGGATACAGCGCAAGATATAAACTGAGTAATCCAACAATAAAATAACTTAAAAGCAAAGGAACAGAGCCGTAATAGTAAAGAGAATGATATATCCAGTAAATATTTCCTAAAAAATAAAAAAATCCGAAAATCAAACCTCCTTTAAACACAGTTTTATAATCTTGAGCTCTGTTTAAAAAGAAAAAAAATGGTAAAAAAGAAAACCATGCAAGAAAAAATAGATTAAAAGGAGCAAAGCTTAATACCAGTGCAAAAGCTGATAAAGCTGATAAAAAATATTTTTTAATTGTTTTAATTAAATCAAGTTTTAACTCTTTTATAAAATCTGGCCACAACATTAGATATTTATGTTATCATAAAAATTGAATTTATGGTTACAATTATTATACCAGCAAGATTTGCTTCTACAAGATTTCCTGGAAAAGTTCTTGCTCCTTTAAAAAATAAACCAATTATTCAGCATGTATATGAAAAAGCAAAAGCCTCTCAGCTGGTTGATGAAGTGTTTGTAGCAACAGATGACGAAAGAATATTTCAATGTGTTACTGCCTTTGGTGGAAAAGCTATAATGACATCAAAAAAGCATCTATCAGGAACTGACAGAATTGCTGAGGCAGTTGATATTTTAATAGAGGATGGATATAATTTAACCAATAAATCAATTATAATTAATCTTCAAGGAGATGAACCCTTGATAAAGCCTCAAATGATTGACCAGCTTGTAAATATTATGAAAGAAGTTTCTTATTCAAATAAATTTATTGGAACTCTGGCAAAAAAAATTTATGATGAAAGGGAGTTTCAAAATCCAAACATTGTAAAGGTTGTTTTTGATGAAGCAGGCTATGCTCTTTATTTTTCTCGCTGTCCAATACCATTTGACAGAGAAAAATATTTAAAAAGAGTTTCAACCAATGATTTTATGTATAAACACATAGGAATTTACGGATATACAGTTGAAATCCTTAAAAATTTTATAAAACTTCCACAGTCAAGACTGGAAAAAATAGAGGCTTTAGAACAATTGCGAGCACTTGAAAATGGAATAAAAATAAAAGTAGGGGTAACAGAATATGATTCATTTGGAATAGATACTCCTGAAGATCTGGAGGTAGCTGAGCAATGCCTAAATACATATTTATAACCGGTGGAGTAGTATCAGCCTTAGGGAAAGGAATAGCAGCAGCTTCAATTGGTGCACTCCTTGAGGCAAAAGGTTTTAAAGTTACAATTCAGAAACTTGATCCATATATAAATGTTGATCCAGGCACTTTGAGCCCTTTTGAGCATGGAGAAGTTTATGTGACTGATGATGGATGTGAGACTGATCTTGACCTTGGACACTATGAGAGATTTACTAATTTAACAACCACCCATGTTAACAATTATACCTCTGGAAAAATTTACTACAATGTTATATCAAAAGAAAGAAGAGGTGATTATCTTGGCCATACTGTTCAGGTTGTCCCCCATGTTACAGATGAGATAAAACAGGCAATTAAATCAGCAGCTGGAGAACTGTTTGATATAGTTATTGTAGAAGTAGGTGGAACCGTCGGAGATATAGAAGGACTTCCTTTTCTTGAAGCTATAAGGCAGTTTAGATATGATGTTGGTAGAGAAAATGTCTTATATATTCATCTTACATTAGTTCCATATGTAAAAAGTGCTGGAGAACTCAAAACAAAGCCAACTCAGCACAGTGTTAACAGTTTAAGAGCAATAGGAATTCAGCCAGATATTCTTCTTTGCAGAGCAGATCGCCCATTACCACATGCACTTAAGAAAAAAATAGCTCTTCACTGCAATCTTGATTTTGACTCTGTTATCTCTGCTCATGATGTTGAGACTGTCTATGAAGTTCCTTTGAATTTTAAACAGGAAGGACTTGACTTACTAATTGAAAAAAAACTTGGTTTACCTCATAGATTGAGCGATTTAACCGAATGGGAGAATGTGGTTCAAAGAATTAAGAATCCTAAAACAGAGGTCAATATAGCTGTTGTTGGTAAGTATGTTGGATTAAAAGACTCTTATAAAAGTCTAAATGAAGCATTGATTCATGGTGGAATAGCCAATGAAGCAAGGGTTAACATTTTATGGGTAAACTCAGAAGATATAGAAAAAGATGGAGCAAAAATACATCTTTCAGAAGCTCACGGTATTCTGATTCCAGGAGGATTTGGTACCCGCGGTATTGAAGGTAAAATTGAAGCTATAAGATATGCAAGGGAGAACAAAATTCCTTTTTTTGGAATATGTCTTGGGATGCAGACTGCTGTAATAGAGTTGAGTAGAAATCTTGCACGACTCAATAGAGCTAATTCTACAGAATTTGACCCTGATACAGAACATCCTGTTATTTATTTAATGGAAAGATGGTTTAATCCAAGAACTGGAAGGTATGAGGTTAGAACAATTGATTCGCAAAAAGGTGGAACAATGAGACTCGGAGCATATCCATGTGTCTTAAAAGAAGGAACAAAAGCCTATGAAGCTTATAAAACGAGAGAAATCTCAGAAAGACACAGACATAGATACGAGTTTAATAATAAATATATACCCGTACTTGAAGAAAAAGGTGTTGTTTTTAGTGGCACATCTCCTGATGGTCAGCTTGTAGAAATAATTGAATTTAAAGAACATCCATGGTTTCTGGGGTGTCAATTTCATCCGGAGTTTAAATCAAAACCTTTCCGACCTCATCCTTTATTTAGAGAATTTATAAAGGCATCTTTAAAGGGAAAACATTCTCTTTTCAGTTCTTTTGAATAAAAAAAGGGCGGATTTAACCGCCCTTGGACAATTTTTAATATTAAATTCTACTCTATAACCTGTTTTTGCCCGTATTTGTCAAATACTGCTTTTTCTTTAACAGTGATTGCGATTTTATAAAGCACTGTTATTACAAGTGCTCCTACTGACCATACACCAGCAGCCACAAGAAACTCATTCAGAGCTATCCATGCTTCTGTGACTCTGTCAAAAGGATTTGGAATGAAACCACTAACCACAAAGGCAAATCCTTTGTCCATCCATATAGAGAAAAATACACATGCAGCAGCAATTACTTTGGTTACATTCCACTTTCTTAAAGGTGGGAATATGAATATAATTAATCCAATAAAGGCAAGCAGTGTGGATACAGCCATCCATGGAACAAGTCTGTTATGTCCTTCAAGTCCCTGATAAAGATATATTAATGGTTTCATGTGATCTGGAATCTGGCTATAGAAAGCAGTGAAGAATTCAAGCCCTATAAAAAATAAATGAATGATTAAAGCATAGGTAGCTATTTCTGCAAGTTTATTAATTGCCTGCTGACCAGGGTCAAATTTTGAAACCTTTCTGATTATCATGCTGAGAATTATAAGAAGACTTGGACCTGCTGCAAAGGCTGTTGCAAGAAAGTGAGCTGCCTGAAGAGCTGTCATCCAGTGAGGTCTTCCAGGTAAGCCTGCATAAAGGAAAGCTGTTACTGTATGAATTGAGGGTGCCCAGAGTATTGCCCAGTATATAAATGGTTTAATCCATTTTGGTGGTGGAGCACTTTTTTTCTCAGCATGTAGCACTGTCCATCCACAAAGAAGGTTAAGAGATAAATAGGTTATAAGGACCACCATATCCCAGAAGATTATTGAATGGGGTGTAGGATGAAGAAGAACATTCCATACACGGGAAGGCTGTCCCATAATAACAAAAACTGAAAGCATTGCTATAAGAACACATCCTACAGCAAGAAACTCTCCAATTACAGCTATTCTTCCAAATACCTTATAGTTGTGAAAGTAATATGGTAGCACTACCAAAACAGCAGAAGCAGCAACACCTACAAAGAAAGTTAACTGACCAACATGAAAGCCCCATGTTACATCTCTACTTAATCCTGTTGTAAAAGCTGCACCAATGTGGTGTTCTCTCATCCAGCATATAAAACCAATGAGTATCATTGTTATTAAAAAAGATACCCAGATCCAGTATCTTGGTCTGCCTTTTAACGCTAAATCAAGCATCTTTTACCTCCCATTAAATTATGTAGAAAACCATAGGCTGTGTGCCGAGTTCAACTTTTCGGCGAATAACTATGTTTTCAGCTATAACTTTTCTTATCTCAGATTTAGGATCATAGAGATCACCAAAGAGGATTTTACCTTCAGAAGCCTCAACACAGTATGGAAGGAGTCCTTTGTCAATTCTTTCATTACAGAATGTGCATTTTTCTACAACTCCAAGGGTTCTTGTTGGATACTCAGGATTTAATTCTTTAATATAGTCTCTTGGTGGAAGGAAGTTGTAGTTTCTCGCACCATAAGGACATCCTGCCATACAGAATTTACATCCTATGCAACGATGCATATCCTGCATTGTGATTCCATCAGGTCTTTTAAATGTTGCTTTAACAGGACATACTCTGACACAAGGAGCATTGTCACAGTGATTGCAGAGCAGTAAAAATTTTCTTTCTTTTACTTCTTTTGATATGTATTGCTCAGCAGTGCCTGCGAAAGTGTGTTCATAGTCATCTGTCCATATCCATTTTACTTCATGAAGAGGATTGGCAATTTCAGGAACATTATGAGCTTTATGACATGCTCTTATAACCTTTTCAAAGTCTTCCTGTGTTTTAAACTTCCTTGTATCAATTACCATTGCCCATCTTTTTCCTTGTAGCGCCTTGATATCTTTTAACACCTTTTGTCCTGGCTCTTTTTCCAGTGCATTAATTGTAAAGGCACCACCTAAACCAAGCAATGATGAAAAAGCAGCTATTTTCAAAAAGTCTCTTCTTGTAATCATTTTAACCCTCCCACCTTAGGCTCAATATGACAATCCCAGCAATAGGGTTTCACATTCACATAATTGTGACATTCATCACAGAATTTCTCTTTGTTGGAATGGCACTTCATACAGGTATTTTGAAGACTTATATTGTATTGCTTTCCATCTGAAGCAATATAAATCCTTTTGCCTTGTCTTGTAGCATAATCTTTCCATGAATAAAGAATTTTTATATGCATCTCTCTCATGTATTGTTTTGGTTCAATACATTGTTTCTTTTCCATTTTCTGTATTTCAGGAGTATCAATGCTTGGTTTAGGCTCTACATAAGTCTTTCCAACACTCATTGTGAAAGGAAGAGTCACAATCACTACAAAAACTATTAATCCAAGAATTATTTTCCATCCATCATACATTTTATTGTTCCTCCTTTCCTGGTAGTGGCTCCATCCTTAAATTCATTGTTCTTTCCTTTTCACCCTTCATTATCATTGCATTTGCTACAAGCTCTGTAACTCCAGTTACTCTTACACCAGGAACCCAGTAATCCATAAGAGGTGGTAAAGTTGCTCTATCAATTGCACATATACATGCAAGCATGTTTACCCCAAATTTCTCATGAACATATCTTACAGCATTTGCTCTTGGGAATCCTCCTCTCATTCTTAATTCCATAATTTCACCTGCATTTAATCCAGCACCACCGCCGCAGCAGAATGTTTGCTCACGTATTGTTTCATCAGGCATCTCATAAAAGTGATTACATACATTTTTAATGATATATCTTGGCTCTTCAAGTATTCCCATAGCACGAGATGGGTTACAGGAGTCATGGAATGTAACTATAAGATTGTCGTTTCTTGATTTGTCAAATTTAAGAACTCCATGCCTGATAAGGTCTGCAGTGAACTCACTTATATGAACAATTTTATTTGATTTAGCATTTTCAAACTTTGTTCCTGTAATTGGTGAGACAGGCTCTTCAAGAAAATCAACAGGTCCATACCATGTATTATGATATTGATGCCAGACTCTCCACATGTGTCCACACTCACCACCAATTATCCATTTAACTTTAAGCCTCTTTGCCTCTTCATAAATTTTTGTATGAAGTCTTTTAGCCATTTCATGGGATGTAAAGAATCCAAAGTTTCCACCCTCTGATGCAAAGGTGCTCCATGTATAGTCAAGTCCTATTTCATGGAAAAGCATCATGTAACCCATGCAGGTATATATTCCAGGGTCTGCAAATAGGTCTCCTGAGGGTGTTACAAAAAGAATTTCTGCTCCTTTTTTGTTTATTGGTGGGTCAATTTTGATTCCTGTGATTTCTTCTATATCATTACACATGAACTCAAGAGTTGATTTCATTGTATGAGGCTCAATTCCAAGATGGTTTCCAGTTCTGTAACAGTTTGCAACAGGACCTGATATCCAATCAATATTCAGTCCAAGAAGATTGAGAAGCTCTCTCGCAATTATTGTTATTTCTGCTGTATCAATTCCATAAGGACAGAAGAGGGAACAACGTCTACACTCTGTGCATTGATAGAAATAATACCAGAGTTCTTTTAAAACATCAAGATCAAGGTCTCTTGCTCCTGCATTCCTTCCAAAGAGTTTTCCACCAGTGGTAAAGTATTTTCTGTAAACTGACCTTAGAAGTTCTGCTCTCAGAACCGGCATATTTTTCGGATCTCCAGAACCTATAAAGAAATGACATTTATCAGCACAGGCTCCACATCTTACACATATGTCCATGAATACATGGAATGTTCTGAATCTTTCAAGCCTTTGTTTGATTCCTTCAATTACTATTTTTTTCCAGTCTTCTGGAAGTTTCCAATCTGGATCAGTTGGATGAAAATCTCTTGCATTTGGAAAATCAACATATTCAAGGTTTTTTCCTTTTGCACCGTAACAGTAAAAACCAGGCTTAAATTCTACAGGTAAAGTATCCATCCACCATCTGGATGGCATCTTTTTTAAATTAACTGTTGAGATTAATTCTTCTGGTTTTGGTAATCCCATAGTCTCACTCCTTTTCTACTGGTATTCCAGCTTTTTTCATTTTTTCTCTAAATTCATCTTCATATTCTTCATAATGACGATGCTTAACTGGATAATCCCATGGATTCACATGCCTCTTCATTCTGTTGTTATTAGCAAGATTTCTTGTAGGGCTTAAAAATACACCACCCATGTGCATGAGTTTGCTGAATGGGAAGTAAGCAAAAAGAACACTTACAAGGAAAAGATGAATGTAAAAGAGACTTCCTATTCCCTCAGGCACGGTGGGCTTAAGATAAGCTAAGCCTAAGGCAAGTTCTTTTATGCTTGTTATGTCAACTCGAGCAAAATATCTCATCAGAATACCAGTTGTAACTATTCCAATTATAAGGAAAAGTGGAAAGTAATCAGAAGGCAGAGAAATATATTTTACCTGAGGATTAAATATTCTTCTTCCTAAAAGATAAAGAAGAGCAGCAGCTATTATGATATCTGTCATATAAAGCATAGGAAGACCAATCTGCCAGAAAGAGTCAACAGAGTCAATTATAGAGACACACCAGGGAGTTTGAGCTACAAAGAATCTCAGATGCCTGATAAGTATAATCAGAAATGAATAATGAAAAGCTATTGCTCCAAGCCACAGCCATTTGTTTGAACCAATATAGAGCTTTCCATTGAGTATTTCAGCTTTTGTGTTTCTGAAAAGGGATCTGAAAAAAGCAATTTCAAAAAACATTCTTAATGCCACACCCCAGCCAGTTGCAGGATTGTCAATCTTGCTGTACTTAATCCATGGAAGAGAAAATTGCTGTCCTGCAGTTGTTGGGATTCTGAAAGGAACAGGTGATTTTCCCCATTTGACTACCCTATAGATAAATCCAATGATGAAAATTAAGACTGCAGCATAGGGAAAAACGATTGCGAATAAACTGTCCAGCCCTAAAATATCAGTGCCAATATAGGCGAAAATTATTAATCCTAAAACTGCTATAAAAGCTAATCCTATACCCATTTCACCCTACCTCTCTTTATAATTTTTTTGTTTTTTCTACAGTTTCATTTTCAATTTCTGAAACAATATTGTATTTCTTAAGAATCCACCAGGTTCTGTCAATCAGCTCCTTTGCTTTTAAGTCATAGATTTTTTCACGATACTTCATAAAAATATCAAAGGCAACGAGAGCAAGAGAATCAATTTGTGAAAGAAATTCTAAGAGTTTGTCAGGTGCAATTTCTTTACTGAGTTCCTCATATACTGCCTTTTTGATAAAAAAGATAAATCCCACTGCCTGAGAAGGGCTAAAATCCTGTACAGCTCTTATTTTGATAATCTCTTCCAGGGGAAGGATAAAACTATCAAGAGATTCATCGTTGATTAATCTATCAATAATATCCTGAATTCCTTGATAAATGGTATAACCAACAGGATTGGTAAACTGTTTTTTCTTTTCTTTGAAAAAAGCCTGCGTATTTTCTGGATAAGTTGAGATAGTTAAATTAAAGGATTTTTCAATTATGCTCTCCTTTTTCTTTGAAAGGAGGTCATTAATGGTCATTTTTTTCTCCTGTAAATTTTTAATCTTTTAGGTTAATATCTCCCCCTTTCAAAAAACAAAAGGGGCAGTTGCCTGCCCCTTTATATTGGAAATTATACGCATCCTGTTGGTTTTGGAAGTCCAGCATATCTACAGGCTTGTTTTGCTGGTCCATCTGGGAAGAGACCATAAAGATACTTTGTGTTTCCTTTCTCAGGTCCAAACATCTTAGCCATTTCTTTAACAAGAATCTTGATCATCGGTGCAATCTGATATTTCTGATAATAATCTCTCAAGAAGTTAATAACTTCCCAGTGGTGCTCAGTAAGTGTAATTCCATCCTGTTGAGCCATGTACTCTGCAAGCTCTGGTGACCAGTCATCAAGATTCTGAATGTAACCGTCCTCATCAATCTCAATTTGCTTTCCCTTAAATTCAATGTAAGGCATTTTCTAACCTCCTTTTAGTTTTTTTGCAAATATTCTAACTTCTTTAGAAAAAGAATTTCAAGCCATATTTGCATTTAATAAGGTAAAACAACTTTAAAGTATAATGAGTTTTGAAGTCAAATAAATTTAGTTTATAATTTTATAAAAATTTTTCAGCTTTAAAGATTTTAAGTTTAATTATATTGCCCCTGGTATAAACCGATAACATTAGTTCTTTAATATCTTCTGGAACAGGGACAGGACTTTTAATTTTGTTAATTAAAATTGCTGTAAGAGCTCTGATTTCATCTTTTTCATGATGTAGAAGATTTTGCAATTCATTATCATTTATTAGAATGTATTTATTTAAATCAACTTTTTTTGAAAGCTTAATCATACTTCTTAAGACGCTTTCAAGAAAGCTTTCTTCTTGTCTTTGT
>NZ_JBMFOO010000031.1:0-19711 GCF_049969575.1 Thermodesulfovibrio sp.
TCTTTGTTGTATTTTATTGTTCTTACTGATGCGGAGTTTTGTGCAAGCTGGCATCCACTGTCAAAAACTGCTTTAACCTGATTTAAGTCTTTAATATCTTCAAGTTGACATGCATTGTCTCCACTGTCAGTATCACCTACAAGAACCGCTATTTTTGTCTCGTCTTGAACTTTGATAAACTGAATAATTTTATCCCAGGCATTTTGTGCCATATCAAGAATTTTATTTACCACACTGTCTTCTCTTAAATTCTGTTTTAGGTCAACCCAGAAACTACGTAAAAATCCAAGCCAGCTTAGTTCTGTTCCATCATCTCTCTGATATTTTGGATAAAAATATGGCTGAATAACAAGACTTGATATTCCTGTCCTTGAAGCAAGGGTTGCCACAGTAGAACCAGAGGAAGCTCGTCTGAGTATGTCAAATAAAGCATTTTTTATTGCCTCTTTTATCTCAATTGCATTAGAAGCTGAATAAAAAGTATCAGGCTTGCCGTCTCCATCTTTATCCCAGTCAGAAGAAGATGGTGGAAGATTTGCACATGAGCTTCCTCTACCGCAGTTAGAATCATCACAACAATCATCAATTGGTCCACAGTATGATTTAGGATAATCACTAAGACCGTCAGGCCATTGTTTGCTTCTATTAAAGGAGCCATACATGGCAACCTGTTTCAGTGATTTTTCTCCTGTTCCTCCAAGCCAGAGTCCTATGCCATAAATTGCCTCAACATAGGAAAAAATGTTTGTTTTTGAATTAGTGAATCCCTTTTTGTGAAGCCAATAAGCAGGAACAACAGGATCTGCTGAATTACGCTCATATCCTGTGTTTATACTGCATGTTCTTGTCACCGGCTTTCCACCATAATTCCACTGTCCATCAGTAAGAAGTATTACAAAGTTTTTAGCACATGCTACAAGCTTGAGCTCGCTTCCCTCACATACTCCATTATTATTTTCATCAAAACATTGATACATTGGATTACGCCACTTATCTCCTGCACCTTGTTGGGGAGTAAAACCTCCATATTCAGGCGTATTCTGTGCAAAGTAGTTATATGCATCCCACAAAGCTGGAGCAGTAGGAGTTGAACCAGATGGGGATTCATAGTTTATTGCAGCAATTAAATTTTTATATGGATTAACACTGTCAAAATTAGAACTTCCAGTAAAATCTCCAATGTATACTTTATTACTTCTTACACCTGTGTCACTATAAAACATTACTCCCAATCTTGGTTGCAAACTTAAATTTCTAAATTGAAAGGTTAGACTATCCGTTATCCTTTGCCATGGAACTTTTACTCTTTGTCCTGATTCTGATTTAAGAACACATCCATAACTATCACAGCTAAGCTGGGCAGAAGGCTGTCCGTAAAGTTCAGGATCACATCTTTTTGGATCATTTGATGTGCATGAATCAAGGCGTCCTCCTGTTATTGCCCATCTTACAAGGTCAACCCTTTTCATATAGAGGAAATTAAGACAAGCACCTTGATATTTTTTAGATGTACTTATATCATTAGACCTGTTAGGACATGTAGAAGCAGTTCCTGTTGTTTCTTGCCAATAACCCGTCGAAGAATTATATTGATAAATTTTATCCGGGCTAAAGTATCCCTCTTCATTTCCATTGTATGTCCATCCACATCCTGATGAGTTGAGACAGCATTCTCTTTTAGAAGCGTTTGGATTATAAGCACACCATGACATTGAACCACTTACATCTATTACAAATAGAACATTCGGAGAAGCACTTTGAGCTATTGATGGAGGACTATAACAGTAATTTCCCATATCAATTGAAGTTGACTGTACAGCTGGATTATCCTTAATTAGCAAACAAATCAGAAATAAAAAGACAAATAAAAAAAGCTTTCTCATATAAATCACCTTAAAAGAGGAGTTGTTATTCTATGAATTTTATGCTTATTGCAATCGGATGAATCAATTCCAAAATAAATCACTTTGTTAATAAGTAAATCCTTTGGAAGCCCTTTTTCAGTTAAAAATTCCCTCAGACCTGCACAGGAAGAACTTAAAACTTCAATTTTTATTTTACCAGTATCAGGTTCATATTGTATAACTTTTCCAGCAAGAAAAAGCTCATCAACAGAATTGCCGATAACTGGAACGACAATTATTGATAAAACTATTAAAATGGCAATAAAAGAGCCTCTCACTTTTAACCTCTATTTTTTTCTTATTTACATTATAGTTAGATGAATTAATAAAAATCGTGAAAGTTATGTGAAAGTTTTAAGAATTGCATAGGTGTATTTTTTCTTTTCTAAGACTGCCTCAGCCATAGTTTAATCTAAATTGAAATTGTTATTTGTCAATTAAAAATCAATACCGCTATAAAATGTTCACCCTTTGCCCTGTATTTCAGTTGAAGTTTGTTACTTCTACAAAGATATTCTGCGATCTGTAAGCCCAGTCCAGAGCCTTTGACAATCTCTGTGAAATCGTTTCTAATAGCAACAGCATTCCTGAAAATTTTTATGTGAATTTTGCTATGAGCATATCTAAAGGCATTGTCAAGTAATAAAAAGACTATGGTTTCCATTGCTTCTAAATTGTTATAAACATTAACTTCTTTCTTACTAAAAAAGATTTTTTTATCAGATGCAAATTTTGAATTTACATTTTTAATTAATTCTGTCAGATTAATTTTTTGTCTTGATCTGGCAGTTTTTGGCAGTTTTTTGATCGTCTCCATTGTTTTTTTTAACTCAGCACCAATAATATTACAGCTTGTTTGCATTCTTTCAAGAACTCTGCTTTCTGGCTTTAATCTTAATATTTCTATGTTTGTATTCAGAGTTGAGAGAAAATTACCGATTTTGTGTGACAAAACAAAAAAGAGAAATCTCAGAAATTCTTCTTCTTCCTGTTCTTTCCTGCTTATTATATTCAGAATTTTATAGAACAAATAGCTTAAAACCAGAATAAGTAAAACTTCCCATATCAATATGGTCTTAGAAAATCTCTGGAATCTATCAGTGATATAACTTTCTTCAAAAAACAATTCATTTTCATATGCTTTTATGTAATAAGGAAGCTGATAGTTTTTATTTTGTTTTAAGATTTCTCTATATAAAGAAAGGATTTCTTCTTCATATTTATGTTGCTGTTCTTTGAAAAAATTTATTGTTATGAAGTTTATAACAGAAAAAATAAGCACCACTGATATGGCAAAAGTGAGAAATATTTTTACTTGAAAATTCAATACCTTAATTCTCCTTTATATTGTCTAACCTGTATCCTCTTCCTTTGTATGTTTTAATACTGTCATGAGGCAGAATTTTTCTCAGCTCCTTAATGTAAGCTCTTACAACTTCATCTCCCACTGCTTTTCCACCCCAGACATAGTTTAGAATTGTTTCAGAGCTAACTATTTCTCCCTTTCTTTTTATCAATAGAGTTAATAAATCCCACGCTGTTTTTGAAAGTTTTATTTCTCTGTTATTTTTCCAAATTGTTTTTGCATCAATATTGATCGTAACATCTCCAATATTTAAAATACTTTCTATTTGAACTCTTTTGCTTAATGCCCTGACTCTCAGTAATAGCTCTTTTGGTTCAAAAGGCTTTGAGAGATAATCATCGGCTCCTCTTAAAAAGCATTCTTCTTTGCTTGAAAGCTCGGTTTTGGCTGTAAGAATTAAAATCGGCGTATTTATTTTATTGCCTCTAATAAATGTTATTAAATCTTCTCCATGGGAAAATTTTAACATAAGATCAAGGACAATCACATCAAATTCATAAACTTTAAGAAGATTTGGGAGTTTTCTCTCATCGTGAATCCATACTGTTTCGATGTTATGAAGTTTGAAATACTCCTGTATGCTTTCACCAAGAGCTTTGTCGTCTTCAATGAGAAGAATTTTCATCAATTGAATATTACATTAAATCAGAAGGTTTTTCAAGAAGATAAGGAGCAGACATTGTGTCTGCTCCTTTATTGGAATTAATACATATCAGGGGAAGGCATTGGAGGTTTCTTTTCTTCTTCTGGAATTTCAGATACTAAAACTTCAGTTGTAAGCATCAATCCTGCAACAGAAGCAGCATTCTGAAGAGCAGTTCTTGTAACTTTTGTAGGATCAATAATGCCTGCTTCCATCATGTCAACAAACTTTTCCTGATATGCGTCATATCCAAAATTGATGTTGCTGTTTTCTTTAACTTTTTCAACGATTAGGGTGGCCTCAACTCCTGCATTTGCTATAATCTGTTTTATTGGTTCTTCAAGGGCTTTTTTAACAATCTCTATACCAAGTTGCTGATCATGATTGTCAGCTTTTAAATTCTCAAGAGCTTTCTGACATCTTAGCAGTGCTACTCCACCGCCAGGAACAATTCCTTCTTCAACAGCAGCCCTTGTTGCATTCAAAGCATCCTCTACTCTTGCTTTCTTTTCTTTCATTTCAGCCTCAGTTGCTGCACCAACATTGATTCTTGCCACTCCACCTGCAAGTTTTGCAAGGCGTTCCTGAAGTTTTTCACGATCATAATCAGATGTTGTTTCCTCAATCTGAACTTTTATCTGTTTAATTCTTGCCTGAATCTTCTGAGGATCTCCTGCTCCTTCAACAATTGTGGTGTTGTCTTTGTCAACAATGATTTTCTTTGCTCTTCCGAGGTCATCAATCTTTACATTTTCAAGCTTAATTCCAAGATCCTCTGAAATTACTGTTCCGCCGGTAAGAATGGCAATATCCTCAAGCATTGCCTTTCTTCTCTCTCCAAATCCAGGTGCTTTTACTGCACAAACCTGAAGCACTCCTCTTAGCTTGTTTACAACCAATGTGGCAAGAGCTTCACCTTCAACATCTTCTGCAATAATTAAAAGGGGTTTGCCCATTCTTGCAATCTGCTCAAGAATTGGAAGGAGGTCCTTCATGCCTGAAATTTTCTTATCATGAATTAAAATAAAGGCATCCTCAAGAACACATTCAAGACGCTCAGGATCAGTTATAAAATATGGTGAGATATATCCACGGTCAAACTGCATTCCCTCAACTATGTCAAGAGTTGTTGCCATTCCTTTTGCTTCTTCAACAGTAATAACACCATCTTTCCCAACCTTGTCCATTGCCTCAGCAATAAGTTCACCAATTGAAGCATCATTATTAGCAGAAATTGTTCCTACCTGTGCTATCTCTTTTTTATCTGCAACAGGCTTTGAAATCTTTTTAAGTTCCTCAACAACTGCTTCAACAGCTTTATCAATTCCCCTCTTTAGATCCATTGAATTAGCACCAGCTGATACATATTTAAGACCTTCTTTGTAAATTGCATAGGCTAATACAGTTGCTGTGGTTGTTCCATCACCGGCAACATCAGAAGTTTTTGATGCAACTTCTCTTACAAGCTGTGCACCCATGTTTTCAAAGGGATCTTTAAGGTCTATTTCTTTAGCAACTGTAACTCCATCTTTTGTTACATTGGGAGAACCAAATTTTCTCTCAATTACTACATTTCTTCCCCTTGGTCCTAATGTTGCCTTGACGGCATCTGTAAGAATTGTAACGCCTTTAAGAATTGCTTGTCTTGCTGAATCACCAAATATTAACTGCTTTGCTGCCATATCATCCCCTCCTTTTTTTATTTTTCTACTATTCCAAGAATTTCTTCTTCTTTAATAATTAAATACTCTACATCGTCAATTTTGATTTTTGAACCAGCATATTTGTCAAACAGAACTGTATCACCTACTTTTACCTCTTTTACCTCTGAACCAACTTCAATCACCGTGCCTTTCTGAGGTTTTTCTTTTGCCACATCCGGCACATAGATTCCTCCAGGTGTTTTTTCAAGCTCTTCAGATGAAAACTTTACAACTACTCTGTCTTTAAGTGGCTTAATCTTCATATCCTCCCTCCTTTTTATTTTATTGATGAATTATTAGCAACTAACTTTATCGAGTGCTAATATAACCTGAAATTGAGATTCCAGGCAAGGTTAAATAAAACAATTTATAGCCAGTTTTTAACTATTTTTATACAATATTTTTGTTTTTTGTCATTTTTTACTGTCTTTCTTTAAAATACTTTCAATCCTAATTTGAGATAGACAAGCCCTGTTTCGTTTATTTAGAGATTCCTTGTATCCTGCGAATGTGCTCGAAGTGACTGTTTACTTGTTAAGAGGAATCTTGACATTTTCCCTGTCTGTAGTTTCTATCTAAAAATGTAGCTATCACGCAAGAAATGATTTTATATCGGCAAATTCAGTAAAATCATTTCAATGGCATCTGCTGTGTTATAATAGTTTCAATAAATGAATTTCTTTAGAATAAAAAAAACCTATTATTCAGCAAAAAGGCTTCAGGAAATAATTAATGTCTTTATAAAACATGGATTCGGGCAGATAATTGATCAGATTCATCTGGGGAGATTTATAGCTTTAAAGAAAAGAATAAGAAGTTTCGGAAGATGGCCATCCTATAAAGTCCCGAGTCTTGCTGAAAGACTGAGAATTGCCTTTGAGGAGCTTGGTCCTACTTTTATAAAACTTGGCCAACTTCTTTCATCACGACCAGACATTGTAAGCATTGCCTATGCAAAGGAATTTAAGAAACTTCAGGATAGGGTTCCTCCATTTGAAACAGAAAAAGTTTACGAAATCATTGAAAAAGAACTTGGAGTGAGCATTGAAAAAATTTTTGATAGCATTAATCCTGAGCCTCTTGGTTCTGCTTCAATTGCTCAGGTTCATGAAGCAGTACTAAAGGATGGTAAAGAGGTCATTGTAAAGGTGCGACGGCCAGGGATAAAACAACAGATTATGCTTGACCTTATAATACTTAACAGTCTTGCAAAACTTATTGAAAAACATGTTCCTGAAAGTAAAATTTTTGATCCTGTCGGAATTGTTGATGAGTTTTCGCGATCTATTACAAAGGAGCTTGATTTCAGAAGGGAAGCAAGAAATGCTATGATTTTCAGGGAAAATTTTAAAGATGACCCAGATGTTTATATTCCCTATGTCTTCAGAGAGTTTACTACAGAAAAAGTTCTTGTTATGGAAAAAGTTGAAGGATTAAGAATTGATGATGTAGATGCAATTAAAGAAAAAGGATTTGATATTGAAGCTCTTTTAAAAAAGCTAATTGAGATGTATTTTAAACAGATTTTTGATCACGGATTTTTCCACGGTGACCCACATCCTGGTAATATTCTTGTAACAGAAAACTTTCAGATAGCTCTTGTGGACTTTGGTATAGTTCAAAGAATTGATGAAAAATTCAAAGAAGCTTATGCAAATGTAGCACTGGCAATAATAAATCAGAACACTGACAAATTAATAACAGAGTATCTCAAACTCGGTATTATTCCTGAAGAGATTGATAAAGAAAAACTTAAAGAAGAACTCAAGGAAGATATAGAAGAACTACTTTTCCCAATTTATACCTACAGAATTGAGGAGATTAAAATATCAGAACTTATTGAATCAATCATGAAAGTAGCATTAAAGCACAGATTGAGATTTCTTCCTGAACTCTTATTGATTGACAAGGTTTTAATAATGCTTGAAGGATTGACAAGACAGCTTTGTCCAAAAATATCTATTATTGAATTACTGAAGCCCTATGCAAAAAAAATCATATCTAAGAGACTGCATCCAGAGTTTTATCTGAACAAAACTCTTAAAGGACTGAATGAATTTAAAGAGGCAGCTTTAAATATTCCTTTTCAATTGAAAACTCTTCTCAGGAAGGCAGTTAAAGATGAGATAACTGTTCGCATGTATCATGTTAATCTTCCTGAATTTATCAAAGATATTGATAAAGCAAGCAATAAAATTGCCTTTGCTCTTATTGTAAGTGCTATGATACTAAGTTCAGCAATAATGCATGCAACTGAGGTAAAACCTTTAATATATGGAATTTCTCTTTTTGGGCTTATTACAGGTGTTTTTGCATTTTTTCTTGGTTTGTGGTTGATCATATCAATAATCAGATCAGGGAAATTGTAATGCAGGAAGTTGTTTTGCTGTTAGAAGAATTTTTTTGATATAATTTAACATGTTTATACTTTTGCAAATAGTGGTATTTTTAATATTTGTAACCTGTAATGCCTTTGCTGATAGAATTTGTGTCAAGATAATTGATGGTGAAAGAGTCTATACAAATATATGTGAGAACAAAATATCTTTGAAAAAATCATACAAAATCAAAAAATTTTCTTCATCAAACACAGTTTCAGCAATATCAAGACAGGAGCTTGAAAAGATTGTTGAGGAAAGATCAAGATTTTACGGAGTAGACCCAAGATTAATAAAAGAGATGATAAGGGAGGAAAGCGGCTGGAATCTCTATGCAGTTTCACCAAAGGGTGCAATGGGAGTAATGCAGCTTATGCCAGGTACAGCAATTCTTATGGGTGTAAAAGATCCCTTTGATCCTGTGCAAAATATAGATGGTGGAATAAGATATATGAAATATCTTATTGAAAAATTTAATGGGAATTTTCAACTTGCCCTTGCTGCCTATAATGCTGGACCCGGTCTTGTTGAAACTCTTGGAAGAATTCCAAATATTGCAGAAACAAAGAACTATGTAAGAAGAATATCTTTAAGATATTCTGGAAGTTCTTCCCGGTATAACATTAAAAGACCAATTAAAGCTGTTGTGCTTTCTGATGGAACTGTTATATACACAAACAGGGAGGATCTTTACATATGGACAACACAATAATAGAAGAAATAAAAAGACTAAAAAAACAGAGGAATGCCATAATTCTTGCCCATAATTATCAGCGGGAGGAGATACAGGATATTGCCGATTTTGTTGGAGATTCTCTTGAATTAAGCAGACAGGCAGTTCAGGTTCAATGTGATGTTATTGTTTTCTGCGGAGTTCATTTTATGGCTGAAACTGCTGCAATACTTAATCCTGATAAAACAGTTCTGCTTCCTGAAATTGAGGCTGGATGTCCTATGGCAGATACAGTAGATGTCAAAGAACTCAAAGAATGGATAAAAAAATATCCTTCATCACCTGTTATTTCTTATGTTAATACTACTGCTGAGGTCAAAGCATTAAGTTACGCATGCTGCACCTCTGCCAATGCTCCTCAGATTGTAAAAGCAGTTCCATTTGACTCAATTATCTTTGTTCCTGATAAAAACCTGGCAGACTGGGTAAAAAAACAGGTTCCATATAAGGAAATTATTGCATGGAATGGATTCTGTCCAACTCATCACATGATAAAAAAGGAAGATGTGATTCGTACTAAAAAAGTTCATCCAGATGCTCTGGTAGTTGTTCATCCTGAATGCCGTCCTGAAGTTATTGAACTTGCAGATCATGTTGCCTCTACCAGTGGAATGGTAAGGTTTGCAAAAGCCTCACAGGCTAAAGAATTTATAATTGGCACAGAAATTGGACTTCTTTACAGGCTAAAAAAAGAAAATCCTGGGAAGAATTTTTATCCTCTTAAAAGCACAATGATATGCCCAAATATGAAACGCACAACTCTTGAGAGCGTTCTTTTAGCACTAAAAGAAAATCAATATGTAATTAAAGTTCCTGAAGACATAAGAATAAAAGCCTATGAAGCAGTTCAGAGAATGTTCACTCTTGTGTCTTGATGCTTAAGAAAATAATCATTGAAAAGATAAAAAAATGCGGTGCCATTTCCTTTGAAGATTTTATGGAAATGGCTCTTTATTTCCCGGAGCTTGGTTACTACACAAGAGCTGATATAAAAATTGGAAGGCAGGGAGATTTTTTTACAGCTTCTCATCTTAGTTCAGTATTTGGTTTTTTATTGAGTAAAGAGGTAGAAAATGTTTATCAAAATCTTAATTGTCCTCAGGATTTTACAGTGACTGAAATAGGTCCTGGAATGGGATATCTTGCAAAAGACATTCTTGATGAAATCTCAATTCCTCTCAAATACAATCTCGTAGAAATAAATCCATCGCTAAAAGATTTACAGCAGCAAAATCTTAAACAACACTCTGATAAAACTCAATGGGTAAACTCAATTGAAGATTTAGAACCGTTTACTGGAGTATTTATATGTAACGAAGTTTTTGATGCTTTACCTGTAAGATGTTTTGAGATATCTGAATCAGAAGAGATTATGGAGGTTTATGTAGATTTTAAAGATTATGAATTAATTGAAGTTCTTTTGCCCTGCAGGAAAAATACTTTGCAGTATATTGAAGAGTTTGCTCCATGGGTTTTGAAAATAAAAGGATATCGTTCAGAAGTAAATTTAAAAATGAAATCATTGATTGAGATTCTCAGTAAAAAATTAAAAAAGGGATTTGTTTTGATTATTGACTATGGCTATAATTGTCAAGAATACTATCATCCTGAAAGAAAAAAAGGAACTCTGCTTTGTTATTATAAGCATTCAATTACTGAAAATCCCTATATAAACATTGGTAACCAGGACATAACAGCCCATGTAAATTTTACAGCATTAGAAAAATGGGCAAAGCAGGCAGGATTTAAGGTTGAGGGACATCTCTCTCAAAGCAAATTTTTTCTTTCCCTTTGTGATGAAGCAGTTTTAAGGGAGATTTATCAAAAAAATTTAATACAACATTTTAAGAGGCTTGTGCTCCCCCAGGGAATGGGGGAGTCACATAGAGTGATGATTTTATCAAAAAATTTAGATTCCCATTTTCGTTAACTCTTTTATAATTGCCTGTCCTATAACATTTCTCTGAATCTGATTTGTTCCCTCATATATTTGAAGAATCTTTGCATCACGCATCATCTTTTCAACTGGATAATCCTTCATATATCCTGAGCCACCCATAACCTGAACAGCATCAACTGTCACTTTCATAGCCACATCTGTTGCAAAGGTCTTTGCCATAGCAGAAGCCTTTGTAATATCCTTTGCTCCACTGTCAATGTATCTTGCAACGGAATAAACAAGGGCTCTTGCAGCTTCAATCTGAATTGCCATGTCTGCAAGCATGTGTTGCACTGCCTGAAAACTTATAACAGGCTGACCGAATTGTATTCTCTGCTTAGCAAACTTTGCAGCTTCTTCAAAAGCACCCTGAGCAACTCCAACTCCCTGTGCTCCAACTCCAACACGGCTCTGGTCAAGTGTTTTCATGGCAACAATAAATCCCATACCTTCTTTTCCGAGAAGATTTTCCTTTGGAATTCTGCAATCTTCAAATATTAACTCTCTTGTTGCCGATGCTCTTATTCCCATTTTATTTTCTTTTTTGCCGAAACTAAATCCAGGAGTTCCTTTTTCAACGATAAATGCTGATGCACCTCTTGGACCTTTAGCTTTATCAGTTAAAGCAATGACTGTATAAATTTCTGCTTCTCCACCGTTTGTTATCCATTGTTTTCTGCCATTGAGAATGTAGTAATCTCCATCCTTTGTAGCAGTTGTCTGAATTCCTCCTGCATCGCTTCCAGCATTTGGTTCTGTAAGTGCAAAAGCAACAAGGCGCTTGCCATCTGCTATGTCTGGTAAGTATTTTTTCTTTTGTTCTTCAGTTCCAAAAAGAAGAATTGGATAAGTTCCAAGAGCATTAGCAGCATAGGTAGTTGAAACTCCGAGACAGACTCTTGAGAGCTCTTCGACAACAAGACATAGTTCAAGGCTTCCTGTGCCAAGACCACCATATTCTTGTGGAATAAATACCCTGAACATATCTGCCTGCGCAAGAGTATTCATAATTTCCCATGGGAATTCACCTGTTTCATCAAGTTCTGCTCTTACAGGTTTAACATGCTCCTCTGCAATCTGCCTTGCCAGGTCTTTTATCATTCTTTGTTCTTCAGTTAAAAAGTAATCCACCTCTGACCTCCTTTAACCTGATATATCTGCACCCTCAATAAGAAGGGTTGGAGACCCGATATTTCCAAAGAATTTTAAATCATTTCCTGCTGCCTTAATATTCTTGAAAAGCTCCTGAATATTACCGGAGTATACTGCCTCCTTTACAGGATATTTTAATTCTCCATTTTCTATGTAAATTCCAGAAATGCCAACAGAAAAATCTCCACTAACAGGATTTGCTGTATGCATGCCCATAACCTCCAAAATGTAGATTCCTCTGTCAACCTGTTTTATTAAATCCTCTACAGAGGTTGCTACTGTTTCAATATAAAGGTTCGTTGGTCCTACTGATACTCCTCTGTCTGTTCTTACAGCATTTCCTGTAGATGATGTTCCTGCACGCTGGGCTGTATATGTATTGTGCAAAAGTGATACTAAAACACCATTTTTCACTATAAATTTTTCTGTGGTGGGAACACCTTCACCATCAAAGGGTGATGAACCAAATCTTTCAGGAAGCAATCCATTGTCAATAATGTTCAATTTTTCATTTATAACCATCTGTCCGAGTTTTTCTGTGAATAAAGACCTGCCAATTTGATAGTTTTCTGCAGAGAGAGAATGACTTATAAGTTCAAGAAATTCAGAAGCAACAAAGGGCTCTAAAACTGCAAACCCTTTAAAAGATTTAATTTTTTTTGGATTAAGAAGCATCAAAGCTTTTTTCCCTGCTTCACAGGCAACTTCTTCAAACTTAATGTTTTTTAAAAATCTTTCTGTCCTGTAAGACCATCCCATCTGTGAGTCATGCTCCTCAGCAATGGCTATGATATGTGCTGTAACAGCAGTAAAAGGCTCATAAACAGAGAGTCCTTTTGAATTTATTATGCCCTTTTCCTCAATCGTAATATTTATCTCTGCGTTTCTGAGTTTTTTAATTTTTCTATCAAAAAAAGCGGATTTTTGCATGTCTATCAGTATCTGAGGCAGGTTTTCTTTTATGGTTATTAATTCTTCGTCAAAGACTCGTAGTTTTTTTATTTGTTGGGGTTCTGGAAGAGTTAAGAATTCGTCTGGTTCAGATATTCTGGCAATTTCAGTTGCCTGCTGCAATGCCTCTGGAATTTTATCCAATGTAGTGCAACTTGACATTCCAGCTTTTTTATCTTTTATTATTCTTATTGAGAAAAACTCCTTAATGGCATTCTTTTTTTTATCAACATCTAAATCCTTACCTTCCGCTGAATAAATCTTTTTTCTTAAAAAATAAATTTCCCAATCAGCATTAATGTGAGGAAGTTTATTTAAAATTTCATTCAAAATATGTTGCTGAGGCATAATCGGACTCCCATACAGTAACACTGTAAAGTTTCACAGGAACTTGGCTTAATTTATCCTTCAAAGACATGTATATCCATCTTGCTATATTTTCACTTGAGGGATTTATCTCAGTAAATGGAGAAATCTGATTTATAAATGAATGGTCAAGCCTGGAGATTATCTCTTCAGTGATTCCTTTTAATTCTTTAAAATCAATAGCAATACCGATTTCATTGAGATTTTCAGCAATTACCTCTACTTCAACCTTCCAGTTGTGTCCGTGAATATTCTCACATTTTCCTTTGTAACCTCTTAGCTGATGAGCAGCATCAAATCCTGTAATGATCTTTAATTTGTACATTATTTGATTTCTTTCTTAAATACTGTTATATAAGGAAGATTTCTGAACATCTCCTGATAATCAAGCCCGTAACCAACAACAAATTTATTAGGAATTTTAAAGCCAATGTAGTCCACAGGAACATCAACAATTCTTCTTTCTGTTTTATCTAAGAAAACGCATATTTTTAAGGAAGATGGATTCATTGAAAGAATTTTTTCTCTTATGGTTTTTAAAGAAAATCCTGTATCAATAATATCATCAACGAGAAGTATATCTTTCCCCTGAATCTCTTCTTTTGGAAAATAATAGATTTTTACTTCACCAGATGATTTATCTTTTATATAACTGGATGCAATAATGAAATCCACCTTTAGAGGTGTTTGAATATATCGTATTAGATCTGAAAAAAACATGAATGAACCTTTTAAAATACCTATTACAACTAAGTCTTTATTGGCATAGTCTAAGGAAATTTTATATGCGAGTTCTTTAACTTTTTTTTGAATCTGCTCTTCTGTAATAAGCGGTGTTCCTATAAACATAGTTAAACATTATAACAAAAAATAAATATTTTTAGAAAGAATTTGAATCTTTCTGACAATTACCGATAGAAAACTCACTTTCGTTTCTCAGAGATTTTTTGACAGCTCTTGCTCTTTAAAGTCGTTCAATCCAGCTTAATCCTCATGGCAATCTTATATAAAATAAAAAAATCGTGTATAATGTATAAAAATTTATGAGGAGGAAAAAATGGCACAGGTAGGTAATGAAAAAATTTTAGGAGGGCTCGGGTCTATTTTTATTATTTTGGGTTTTATACCCTGGATAGGCTGGTTATTAGGTATAGCGGGGATTGTTTTGTTGTTTATTGCCATCAATAAACTGGCTCAGATTTTTTCAGATAAGAATATCTTTAATAAGTTTTTAACTGGGTTCTTGATTAGCACAGCAGGAATACTCCTTGCATTTATCTTTGGAATGTTTTCAATGATACCTTTAATGATGGGCAATTTTTATCACGGCATGAACCATATTCCTACAGGTGGATTAATTTTTTTCTTCCTTATTTTTTATGCTTTAAATATTACTGGAATGTATTTTTATCGCCAATGTTTTAATCTTTTACATCAATACACTCAGATAAATCTTTTCAGTCTCGCAGGCATTTTCATGTTCTGGGGTGCTGTTGGAATTATACTTTTTGGTTTAGGTGCTATTGCAATCTTTGTAGGATGGATACTGCTTGCAATAGCTTTTTTCAGTCTTCCAGAGCATTATGAAGGAAAAAATACTGTATAAATTTGAAAGAGATTTTAATTGTAAAGTATAATTTTAATTTAAGTCTCATGCAAAGTTTTCTCTATAAAAAAACTTGCTGGAGGAGCTAATGAGAATTATTGTCTGCATTAAGCAGGTTCCAGATGTTACAGAAGTAAAAATTGATCCAAAAACAAACACTCTTATAAGAGAGGGTGTTCCAAGCATCATGAATCCCTATGATTTGCATGCTGTTGAAGCTGCACTGCAGATTAAAGAGGTTACATCTGGAAAAGTTACAGCTGTTACGATGGGACCACCTCAAGCTGAAGAGGTGCTTAGAGAAGCAATATCAATGGGTGTTGATGACGCAGTTTTACTTACAGACAGACGCTTTGCAGGAGCAGATACATGGGCAACTGCTTATACCCTTTCTAAGGCAGCAAAAAAAATCGGTTTTGATTTGATAATCTGTGGAAAACAGGCAATTGATGGTGATACTGCTCAGGTTGGACCAGAAATGGCAGAGTTTCTTGAGATTCCCCATGTTGCATATGTAAGGAAAATTGAAAAAATTGACTCCCAAGAAATGATTGTTGAAAGACTTATGGATGATTGTTATGAAAAAATATGGATTTGCTTGCCTGCATTGATTACAGTGGTAAAAGAATTAAACAATCCCCGTCCACCTTCAATAAGGGGCAAAATGATGGCTAAAAAAGCAGTAATTCCAAGATGGAATGCTGATGACATTGAAGCGGAACAAGACAGAATTGGACTTAAAGGTTCTCCAACAATGGTTAAAAACATATTTGCACCTCCACCAAGAGGTGAAAGAAGAATTCTTGAAGGCACACCTGACGAACAGGTTAACATACTTCTTAAAGAACTGAGGAGGTTGGGATGCTTATAAGAATTGATATAGATAAATGCACAGGCTGTGGAACCTGTGTAAATGTATGTCCCTTTGGAGCAATTGAATTGAGAAATTTTAAAGCATTTATAACAGAAGCATGCACTCTTTGTGGTGCCTGTATAGATTCATGTCCAGAATCTGCAATAATTGATGAAAGACAAAGAGAAGAAATAAAACAGGAAGATTTTAAAGGGATATGGATATTTGCAGAGCAATCACAGGGCAGAATTGCCTCTGTAGCATATGAATTGCTTGGAATCGGAAGAAAACTTGCAGATGAACTCCAAACAGAGCTTTCTGCAGTCGTATTTGGACAGTCCAAAGAAATAGAAGAACTTATTAAATGGGGGGCTGATAAAGTTTACTATATCGATGATTCTGAGTACTCTAATCTGGATGATGAATTATACGCCAAAACTCTTGTAAAATTAATAAATCAGCATAAACCTGAAATACTTCTTGCAGGAGCAACAGCCATAGGTCGCTCTTTTATTCCAAGAGTTGCAGCAAGACTGAGGGTCGGACTTACAGCAGACTGCACAGGTCTTGAAATTGACAAAGAAACAGGAAATCTTCTTCAGATTCGTCCTGCATTTGGTGGAAATATAATGGCAACAATTGTTTCTCCAACAAGCAGACCTCAGATTGCTACTGTAAGACCTCGAGTAATGAAAAGAGGTGAATACAATCCAGACAAAAAAGGTGAAATAATAAAAGTTGAAGCTCTTGAGCCAACAGGCAGGGTTAAAATTCTTGAAAGAGTTAAAGATACATCTTTGTGCAAGGTAAATCTTCAGGATGCAAAGGTTATTGTTTCAGGTGGCAGAGGAATTGGTGGACCTGAAGGCTTTAAAATGCTCTGGGAGCTTGCAAATCTTCTTGGTGGAACAGTTGGAGCTTCCCGTGCAGCAGTTGATGAAGGCTGGATTCCCTATGCTCATCAGGTTGGACAAACTGGAAAAACAGTCTGTCCAAAGCTTTATATAGCCTGTGGGATCTCTGGAGCTGTTCAACATCTTGTAGGAATGCAATCCAGCGATATAATTGTTGCAATAAACAAAGACCCCAATGCACCAATATTTAATGTGGCAACCTATGGAATTGTTGGTGATGTAAAAGAGATAGTGCCTTTAATGATAAGAAAACTTAAAGAAGGAGTCTCCGAATGATAGCCTTTGTTTTTCCCGGACAGGGTTCACAGTATGTTGGAATGGGTAAGGATTTATTAGAAGTTGCAGGAGATTTATTTAAATTAGCCGGTGAAATTCTTGGTTTTGACCTTGCAAAGCTATGTATTGAAGGACCTCAGGAAGAACTCAACAAAACAGAAAACACCCAGCCAGCCATACTCACTGTATCTTATGCTTTGCTGAGAGAGGTTTTAGCTTCAGGAATATCACCTGTTTTTGTGGCAGGACATTCACTTGGAGAATACACAGCTGCAGTTTGTGGAGGTGTTTTCTCCTTTGAAGATGCTGTGAAAATTACAAGAAAAAGAGGCGAGCTTATGCAAAAAGCTCAGCCAGAGGGCGTTGGTAGCATGGCTGCTGTTTTAGGGCTTGATGAAAATATTCTTAAACAAATCTGTGAAAGCATTACAGATTTTTATGTTGACCTGGCAAATTTAAACTGTCCTGGACAGATTGTAATCTCAGGACACACAGAGGGAGTTAAAAAAGCCTCTGAGCTTGCAAAACAAAAGGGAGCTAAAAAGGTTGTGCCGCTTCAGGTAAGTATTCCATCTCATTGCATGCTTATGAAAGATGTGGCTCAGGAGTTTGAAAAGTATTTGAAAAAATTTAGTTTTAATAATTCAAAATTTCCAATTGTAAACAATGTTTCTGCAGAGGCAACTGAAGATGCTGAGGCTGTGCAGAATGCTCTTGTAAAACAGCTTTACAGCCCTGTCAGATGGCAGGATTGTGTAAAATACATGATTTCAAAGGGAGTAAATACATTCATAGAGATTGGTCCTGGAAAAGTTCTTTCCGGACTTATAAAGAGAATTGATCCGACAGTTAAAACTTACAATGTAGAGAGTTTGAACGATTTAAAGAGTGTTAAAAAGGAGGATTTAAAATGAGAAAAAAACTCGGAATTGTAGGCGCAGGAAATGTGGGCGCAACTCTTGCTTTATTTGCTGCGAACAGTGGATTATGTGATGTACTGCTTTACGATATTGTTGAGGGAATGCCTCAGGGCAAAGCGCTTGATATTCTCCAGAATACCGCTGTATTGGGCATAAAAGCATATATTACAGGAACAAACAATCTTGATGATCTTGCAGGCTCTGATATTGTAGTAATTACAGCCGGACTGGCAAGAAAACCCGGAATGAGGAGAAAAGACCTTCTCATGGCAAACGCTGAAATTGTTGGAGGAATTGTAAATAAACTTGCACCGATCTGTCCTCAGGCAATATACATAGTTGTTACAAATCCAATGGATGTAATGGCTTATGTAACCCTTGCAATCTCAGGTGTGCAAAGACAGAGGGTTCTTGGCATGGGAGGAATTCTCGATTCAGCGAGATTTAAAACATTCATTTCAATGGAACTTGGAGTTTCACCGAGAGACATAGAAACAATTGTGCTTGGTGGGCATGGACTTTACATGGTTCCTCTTGTAAGATTTACAACTGTAAAAGGTATTCCTCTTTCAAAATGGCTTTCACAGGACAGAATTTCCTCTCTTGTCCAAAGAACTCGTGAAGGTGGTGCTGAAATTGTCTCTCTTCTTAAAACAGGCTCTGCCTATTATGCTCCTGCTCAATCAACCTTTGAGATGGTAAAGGCGATAATTCTTGATGAAAAAAGACTGTTGCCATGCTCTGTTTATCTTGACGGAGAATATGGTGCAAAGGATGTATTTAATGGAGTGCCGGTTGTGCTTGGTAAACAGGGATTGGAAAAAATAATTGAGTTTGAACTTACAGAAGAAGAAAAATCAGCGTTTGCAAACTCTACAGAGGAAGTAAGCAATATGATAAAAATTCTCAAAGAGGAGGGTAAGATATAAAATGGAAAAAACTCTTGTTATCATTAAACCAGATGCTGTAAAGAAAAATCTCATTGGAGAGATAATTTCAAGATTTGAGAAACAGGGACTGAGGGTTGCTGCATTGAAAAAAATCAAGATGACAAAAGATGAAGCAAAAGGTTTTTACATTGTTCACAAGGACAGACCTTTTTATGAATCTCTAACTGATTTTATGTCTGAAGGACCTATTGTTGTGATGGTTTTAGAGGGTAAGGATGCAATAGCAAAGGTAAGAAAGATTATGGGAGCAACAAATCCTACTCAAGCAGAAGAAGGCACAATAAGAAGAGACTTTGCTGAAAACATAGAAAGAAATGCAGTGCATGGTTCTGACTCCCCTCAATCAGCAGCCTATGAAATTCAATATTTTTTCTCAGCGTTAGAAATTCTTTAAGAAATTCGGGTCTCCTGATAAATAGGGAGGCCCCAGCTCATTCAAGAAATAATTAAAGCAGAGAGGCATAAATGCATAATTTGAAATAAATCTAAAAAATTCATGTTTAAAGTTATCACTAAAAAAGCCGGATTTTAGAGAATTCTGGATTTTTTCAATACTCCAGAATGCAACCTCTTCAATTTCATTTTTGTTAAAATCAAAAGGTCCTTCATGAATTGTCCAGTATGTATAAACAAGCTCACTCTCATATTCATTTGAATGAATATATGTGTAAAGAAACCTGAGATTTTCAGGAACAACTCCAAGTTCTTCAAGCATTTCTCTTTTTGCTGCAGTTAAAATATTTTCTCCAGGCTTTATGTGCCCTCCAACCGAAGTATCCCACTTACTCGGTGCAACATCTTTATGAGATGCTCTTTTTTGAAGAAGTAACTCACCTTTTAAATTAAAAACCAGAACATGAACAACTTTATGAAGCATTGATGGGTTACCGTGAATAAGACTTCTTGGAGCTATTGATATGACTCTACCATCCTTATCAACGATTTCAAGAAACTCTTCCATTATGCCCCTTTTCCATCAGAGTTTAAATATTTTACCTATTATTTGAATATTTTTCAATACATCGAATTGCCTCTGTGGTACTATATTGAAATGTCA
>NZ_JBMFOO010000032.1:0-2680 GCF_049969575.1 Thermodesulfovibrio sp.
ACAGTTAGAGAAAAGTTACAGAGACAAGATGACTTACTGGAAACATGGAGGTATTGTTACAGTAAGAGGATATGGAGGAGGAGTTATTGGAAGATATTCTCAATTACCAGAGCAATTTCCGAATGTAGCTCACTTTCATACTTGTCGTATTAATCAACCAGCAGGATTGTTTTATACTTCTGCTGCAATAAGATTTTTCTGTGATTTATGGGACAGATTTGGAAGCGGGCTGACAAACATGCATGGTTCAACAGGCGATACAGTTTTGCTTGGAACAACAACTAACAATCTTGAACCAATTGCTACTGTACTTAGTCTTAATGGATTTGATATTGGTGGTTCTGGTTCTGCGTTGAGAACTCCAAGTTGCTGTGTTGGTCCAGCAAGATGCGAGTGGGCAATGATTGACACACTTGATATTACTTACGAAATAACTCAGGAGTTTCAGGATGAACTCCACAGGCCGCAGTTTCCATACAAGTTTAAGTTTAAAATAGTAGGATGCCCGATTGACTGCAATGCTGCAATAGCTCGTGCAGACTGTTCAATAATTGGAACATGGAAAGGTCCAATAGAGATTGATCAGGACAAGGTAAAAGATTATGTTAAAAAGGGCGTAAATATTCAGGAAGAAATAGTGAATATGTGTCCTGGAAAGTGTATAAGCTGGGATGGAAATACATTAAAAATAAATAATGAAGATTGTCGTCACTGTTTCCATTGTATTGCAAAACTTCCAGGAGCACTGAAACCTACTCCTCCATTTGGAGCAATGATACTTATTGGTGCAAAAGCACCATTTGTTATTGGTGCAACTCTTTCCTGGGTAATAATCCCATTTATGGAAATGAAGCCGCCTTATGACGAGCTAAAAGAACTTACAAGAAAATGGTGGGATTGGTGGAATGAGTATGGAAAGAACAGAGAAAGAATTGGTGAACTTATTCTTCGTCGTGGAATGAGAGAATTCCTTGAGATTTCCGGTCTTGAACCAATACCAGAGATGGTTAAAGAGCCAAGAAATGATCCGTTCTTCTTCTGGAAAGAGGAAGATCTTGAAAAGAAGCCTTGGGAAGCATGGACAAAATAATAAAAAAATAAAGGAGGTTTAAAATGGGTGAAATTCCTGAGAAATTTTTTATTCCTGATGTAGTAGATGTAAAACAAAGAAAAACAGATATAGGACCACCTCATTACAAAAACTTTTTACCCCCAGTAATCCAGAAAAACTATGGAAACTGGAAAACTCATGAAATTTTAGGTCCTGGATTAATGGTTCATATAGCAAATTCTGGAGATAAACTCTGGACAGTAAGGATTGCCTCTCCAAGACTGTTAAGTACAACTACATTAAGAGATTTTGCTGATATTGCTGATAAGTATTGTGATGGATACTTTAGATTTACAACAAGAAACAATGTCGAGTTTCTTGTCTCTGATGAAAGCAAAGTAAAACCTTTGATGGATGAACTCAAGGCAAAAGGATACATGATTGGAGGAATTGGTCCAAGAGTAAGCAATATTGTTCATACACAAGGATGGGTTCACTGCCATTCATCAGCAACTGATGCCTCTGGTTTGGTTAAATGCATAATGGATGAGCTTGCTGACTACTTTACAACAAAAGAACTTCCAAATAAAGTAAGGATTGCAGTTGCATGTTGTACAAACATGTGTGGTGCGGTTCATTGCTCAGACATAGCGCTTGTTGGCATTCATAGAAAAATGCCAAGGATTGATCATGAAAGCTTTAAAAACCTTTGCGAGCTTCCAACTACAATGGCTTCATGCCCAACAGCTGCAATAACACCTGATCCAGCAAAGAAATCAGTAAAAATCAATGCAGAGAAGTGCATGTACTGTGGAAACTGCTTCTCAGTTTGTCCTGCCCTTCCAATTGCAGATCCAGTAAATGATGGAGTTGCAATAGTCGTAGGTGGAAAAGTTGGTAATCTAAGAACTCCACCAAAGTTTTCAAGGCTTGCTGTAGCATATTTACCTAATAATCCACCAAGATGGCCTGAAGTTACAAAAACAATTAGGAAAATTTTTGATGCCTATGCTGCTGGAGCAAAGAAGCATGAGAGAGTGGGCGAATGGATTGATAGGATTGGTTGGGAGAAATTTTTTGCAGTAACTGGGTTACCATTTACATATCAGCATATTGATGATTGGACATACGCTTTCACAACATACAGAACTACAGCTCAGGTCAAATGGGTTAAATAATAGGGAGGTTTTTGCCTCCCTTATTTAAATTTTTATGAAGGGAGTGATTTAAAATGGATAAGGAGGAGCTTAAAAAGCAGATTTATGAGCTTATCAAACAATCAACAGGGAAAAAGAAATACAAACAGATGGATGTAATAAAACATTTTAGAGAAAAGGGAGTTCCTGATGCTGAGACAAAAGCAGCAATAAGAGAGCTCATTGATGCTGGAGATTTAATATATACTTATTTTGGGGGAAGCTATATAGAACTTGGAGAAAAAGCCAAAGGTGCTTAATAGGAAGGAGGGTTTGGCCCTCCTTTTTTATTTTTTGTCATTCCCAGCACTTTTTTTGTTATAATTTGTTCATGAGCTTTTTAAATTCTATTGCGTTTGATATTGTTAAAAATTTTACAGAAAAACAAAAGACTCTATCAACAGCAGAATCCTGCACAGGTGGGCTTGTTGCC
>NZ_JBMFOO010000032.1:2780-19408 GCF_049969575.1 Thermodesulfovibrio sp.
AGAAAAACAAAAGACTCTATCAACAGCAGAATCCTGCACAGGTGGGCTTGTTGCCTCTTCAATAACAGATATTCCAGGTGCCAGTAAAGTTTTCCTTGGAGGAGTTGTTGTTTATGCAACAGAGATGAAAAAGCAAATTTTAAAAATTCCTGATGAAGTATTTCATTACGGAGTTATTTCAGGAGAAATGGCAGAAGCAATGGCAAAGGCAATAAAATCAATCACCGGCTCAGACTATTCAATTGCCACAACTGGAAATCTCGGACCTGACACAATGGAGGGAAAGCCAAAGGGTCTTATATATGTAGCAGTTGTTACACCATCTCATGTTTATGTTAAAGAGTTAAATTTGCAAGGTGACAGACTTTCAAATAAAAAAGAGGTAGCCCTTGAAGCATTAAAACTTATTGTAAAAGTGTTATAATTAAAAATAAAAGAGGTAATTATGAATGCTCAATGAGCTTATTTCAGAAAAAGAACTCAAAGAAAATGTCGTAGAAAAGAAAAATTTCTCATGGGATGTTGAAAAGGATGCAATGGAATGGGAACATGCTTTGAGTCATTAAAATCTCTTTCACAGATAAAATTAAAAAGATTGAAGAATTAAATGAATGAAAGATATAAATTTCATACAGCATCTTGCCTTAAAATACAAATTAAAAATTCTTTATTTTGACTTTTCTTTAATTGCAAGGATAGGACTTTCCTCAGAAGTTTTTATTCAAATATACATCAATACCCGAAAAGAAAAAATAAATCTTGCACTGGTCGTTTTTGATGATAGAGTTTACGGTATAGATAAAGACTTTTATCATGAACATCCTTTTAAAAATCCAAAATTACATATCCCAACAGATCACATAGAAAATAAAGGATTGTATAATAAAAGTCTTGAATATTTAAGGAACTGGGACTTTTTTAGAGACAATTACAGGAGGTTATATAATGAAAGAGATTCCAGAGGATGTAAAAAAAGAAATTGAAAGGCTTGTTAAAGAAATAAACTATCACAACTACCGTTACTATGTTCTTGATAGTCCTGTTATATCAGATGAAGAATATGACATGATGCTACGTAGACTCAAAGAGCTTGAAGAAAGATGGGGATATATTTTGCCTGACTCACCGACTCAGAGAGTTGGAGCAGCTCCATCTGAAAAGTTTGAAAAGGTTGAACACCGTGAACCCATGCTTTCCCTTGATAATGCCTTTTCTTATGAAGAATTAAGAGATTTTGATGAGAGAGTAAAAAGGCTTCTTGGCATTAATAAGTCTGTTGAGTATACAGTAGAGCCAAAATATGACGGACTTGCAATAGAGCTTTCCTATAAAAATGGACTTTTGTACAAAGCCTCCACCAGAGGAGATGGATATGTTGGCGAGGATATAACTCAAAACATTAAAACAATAAAATCAATTCCTCTAAGAATTGAAGGAGTCACTCCAGAAGAGATTGATATTCGTGGTGAAGTTTACATGAATATAGATGAATTTGAAAGAATAAACAGAGAAAGACAGGAAAAAGGTGAGCCAATTTTTGCCAATCCAAGAAATGCAGCCAGTGGTTCAGTGCGTCAACTTGACCCCTCAATTACAGCAAGTAGAAGACTTCATATAGCATGTTACGGTGTTGGATACTATCGAGGAGTTGAATTTAAAACTCAGTATGAGTTTATTCAGTGGCTTCGGCAGGCAAGATTTCCTGTTCCAGCATATGTAAAAGTGGCAAAAGGTATTGATGAAGTAATAGAGGCGATAAAAGAGATAGAAAAACTTAGAGCAGGTTATCCTTTTGAAACAGATGGAGCTGTTGTTAAAGTTAATAGTTTTGAACTTCAAAAACGTCTTGGTGCAAAAACACGGGAGCCAAGATGGGCTATTGCCTACAAATATCCTGCTCACCAGGGAATTACAAAACTGAAGGATATTGTTGCAAGCGTTGGAAGAACAGGTGTTATAACACCTGTGGCAATACTTGAACCTGTAAGAATTGGCGGAGTTACAGTTTCAAGATCAACTCTTCATAACTGGGATGAGGTAAAAAGAAAAGACATTAGAATTGGTGATTATGTAATTGTGGAAAGAGCTGGAGAAGTAATTCCACATATAATTGGCGTTGTTGTTGACCGTAGAACAGGACAGGAAGTGATTCCCAAGATTCCTGAGCATTGTCCTGTGTGTGGCTCAAAAACTGTAAGAGAGTTAGGAGAAGTTGCATTAAAATGCATTAACTTTAACTGTCCTGCCCAAGTTGAAGAAAGAATAAAGCATTTTGCATCACGCAGAGCCATGAATATTGAAGGATTGGGAGACAAAACTGTTGAACTTTTACATGAAAAAGGTCTTATAAAAAGTTTTGTTGATCTGTATAAGCTAAGACAGCAGGATATTAAAGGACTTCCAGGATTTGCTGATCTTTCATCAAAAAAGCTTATTGAGGCAATTGAACGCAGCAAAAAGACAACTCTTGCAAGATTTCTTTATGCTCTTGGAATAAGTCAGGTTGGTGAGTATGCGGCTAAACTTCTTGCTCAAAATTTTAAAAAACTTGAGGATCTTTATCATGTTAAAATGGAGCGTCTCATTGAGATCCCCCAGATTGGAGAAAAAACAGCAAGAGCAATTGAGCAGTTTTTTAATAATGAAGAAAACCTAAAAGCAATAGAGGAGCTTAAAAGTTTAGGATTAACAATTGAAAATCCTGATTATCAGAAAGAAAAAAAGCCTGCTTCGCTTGAAGGTTTTAGTTTTGTCATAACAGGAACCTTACCTAAACCAAGACACGAAGTCCAGGAAATGATTGAAAAGGCTGGTGGCAGGGTTTCTTCTTCAGTATCAAAAAATACAGACTATTTGATAGTAGGTGAAGAGCCAGGAAGCAAACTTGCAAAAGCAAAGGAATTAGGAGTGAAAATTATTTCTTACGAAGAATTACTAAAAATGCTGGAGTAAGTTTGTATAGATTTAGAATATATTATCCTGGCAAAACAAAAGCAAAATTTATAAAAGATGGAGTTTCTCATTATATTAGAATTATTAGTCCCTTTGCAAAAATTGAAATCATTGAGCTAAAAGAAGCACATGGCGAAAAAGACAAAGTCATAGAGGAGGAATCAAGGACAATTTTAAATTCAGTAAAAGGAGATTTTATACTTCTTCACCGAGATGGCAAAAGCCTGAGTTCTTTAGAGTTTGCTGATTTTATTAAAAATAAATCTATTCATCAGTTCGTAATTGGCGGAGCTTACGGAGTAAATACAGAAGTTTATAATGCAGCTTCCTTCAAACTTTCTCTTTCCTGTTTAACCTTTACTCATGAAATGTCAAGACTTATACTTCTTGAGCAACTTTATAGGGCAATGACAATCATACATGGGAAAAACTATCATTATTGAGTTTGCCTTTTTCAGAAACATTTAAATTTTCTCAACTACCTTGTCATTTCGATGTGCTCTCTGCCTCTGAGGAATCTCATATGCTACTGGCCTTGGGCGATTCAAAATTTAAAAATAGCTTGATGTTCGTTTGGCAAATTAAGTTTAAAAAAATATTTGACAAAAATGTAGCTTTAGTAATATTCTAAAAAGTATAAGGTAACCTTTTGCCGATGGGGATAAAGATATGTGTAGATTAGCAGCTATTACATCATCTGAATATTTTTCACCAATTGAGAATATTCTTGCCCTTGAGACCATGAAAGAAGGGCACGATGGCTCAGGTCTTGGACTTACGCTTAAAAATCTGGGAGGAGAGTTTAAGGAACTGAAAAAATATCCGATACTTTCAGGAATCTGTTCAAGGAAAGGCAAAGAAATTCTTGATGATTACATGAAACAGCTTGGATTTAAATTAATCCATGAATGGATGCCTAAGATTAAACCTGTAAGGGGGATCATTCGAAGAGATTATTATTTTGCAAGAGTTTATGATTATCCAGAAGACTGGAAGAATAAATCAGACAGAGAAAAAGAAGACTTTTTGATGAATACAAGAATAACGCTGAGAAAAATGGGCGAAGCCGATGAATCAATCTTTGTTTTTTCTTTTTATCCTGATATTGTAACCCTCAAAGAAGTAGGTGATCCTCTTGAACTTGCCGAATTTTTTGGGCTTGACAAAGACAACCTTGAGGCGAAAATAATATTTGCTCAGGGAAGACAAAACACCAATTATCAAATATATCTTTATGCCTGCCATCCCTTCTTTATTCAGGGATACTGTACAATGACAAATGGTGAAAATACAGCTTTTGTTCCAATAAGAGAGTTTTTGATGAGTAGAGGATTCCCTGGGTACATGGGATATAACTCAGACAGCGAGGTGTTCTGCCACATTCTTCATTATTCTGCAAGACAGTTAGGATTTCCGCTTACTTATTATAAAGATATAATTACTCCTTTAAAATGGGAGGAAATTGAGCAAAGACCTGATAGAGAAGCTCTGTCACTTTTAAAGATGTCCCTTCGTCCGCTTTGTATTGATGGTCCTAATATGGTTATTGGTTTTACTCCTGATGGCACATGCTTTATGGTTCAAGATGCTAAAAAATTAAGACCTGGAGTTGTTGGAGGAGTAAAAGGCAAATATGCACTTATGTCTGAACTTTGTGGACTTGACAAGGTTATCCCAGAAAGAGACAGATTAAAAGATATATATCCAATGAAGTATGACATGGTGATTGTATCACCAGGTGCAAAGGAGGTAAAGGTATGGAACCAGCTACCGGCTTAAAGCTTGATTTTAATCATAAATTAACTCTGAAAGAGTTTCCTTACATAATCCGTTGGAGAGAAGACCGTTGCAAGCGTTGCGGACAGTGCACAGCCGTATGTCCTCAGGGAGCGATAAGACCAGCTGTTAAATACATGAGAGTTATTGAATCAAGCGGAGAAACTCCAAAACCAAGACCTGTCAGAAGAATAATTCATGTAATTGAGCAGGTAAATAATATAGAGCATTATTGCACAGGCTGTGCAATTTGTAGTCTTGTTTGTCCTAATAATGCAATAGAGCCAGAGTATAATCCTCAGAACAAGTTCCTTTTTTATAAAAATCGTGGAGGCGAAGGATACAAAAGAGGCGGAAGAAGAAATGACCCAGGTGTGTCAACCCTTGATAGGCTTAAATTTACGAGAATATCAATGCTTACAGATCCTGCCCTTGATGCTGCAAGACATGAATTTAGGCTTCGCTCATACATTGGAAGAATTCTTCCACCAGAGGAGTTGCCACTTAAGGTTGAAGACGGTAGATTGGTTGTTGATAAATCTTCAGGTAAATTTATTCCACCTGTAAGAGAAATATTCCCAATAATGATTGGGAGCATGTCCATTGGCGCACTTTCTCCAACAATGTGGGAAGGACTTGCCATGGGAGTTGCCTATTTAAATGAAGTTGAGGGTATCCCAGTTGTTATGTGCTCTGGTGAAGGTGGATTTCCGCCAAGACTTCTTAAATCAAGATATGTAAAATATTTTATTTTGCAGATTGCCTCTGGATATTTTGGATGGGATAGCATAATACATACTTTGCCATATATGCAAGAGGATCCTGCAGCAATTGAAATAAAATATGGTCAAGGAGCAAAGCCAGGCGATGGTGGTCTTTTAATGGCTCCAAAGGTTATAAAACTCATTGCTGAAATCAGAGGTGTGCCTCAGTATGTTGATTTACCATCTCCTCCAACTCATCAGACAAAGTATTCAATTGAAGAGTCTGTTATGAAGATGATTCAGTCAATGTCAATGGCTTTTGGCTTTAGAGTGCCTGTTTATCCAAAAATTTCTGGAACACGCACAGCAAAGGCTGTTTTAAACAATCTTGCAAGGAATCCCTATGCTGCAGCACTATGCATAGATGGGGAAGACGGTGGCACTGGTGCAGCATACAATGTATCCCTTGACAAAATGGGGCATCCAATTGCATCAAACATTAGAGAGTGTTATCTTGATCTTGTAAAACAGGGCAAACAGAATGAACTTCCTTTGATCGCTGCTGGAGGAATTGGTAAGAAAGGAAATCTTGCAGCAAATGCAGCTGCTCTTATTATGCTTGGTGCCTCGGCAGTGGCTGTAGGAAAATACATAATGCAGGCAACAGCTGACTGTCTTGGAGATGAATACAATCGTTGTAATATATGCAATACTGGAAAGTGTCCAAGAGGAATAACAACACAGGACCCTAAACTTTACAGGCGTCTTGATCCTGATAAAGTTGCAGAAAGACTTGTAGAGGTATTCAAGGCTGCTGATGTTGAACTTCGTAAGATATTCGCACCAATGGGAAGAAGCACAGAACTTCCAATTGGAATGTCTGATGGATTAAGTATAGATGATAAAGCAATGGCAGAAAGGTTGGAGATAAGCTATGCCTGCTAAGAAAACATCACAAAGAGAAATGCCAAAAATTGGTTTACATGAAGCCCTCATCCCATATGAAGAAGTAGTAAAATGGGTTGATGAAAAATCTGTAATTATTTACGGAAATGTTAAAGGAAAAAGAATTCCTTCAAGAATTCTTGAAGAGTATATTCAGGAAGCTGTCAGAGAAGGTGCAAGAAATTTACATGTCTATGCTGATGGTCAGCACGGAATTGGTGGAAGAATCTATCCAAGAGGTGAAACTATAAAAGTTACAGTTGAAGGACCTGTTGGGCAGAGATGTGGTTCAATGGGAATGTTTGGCACAGAGATAGTGGTAAAAAACGGAGTTTCTGATGATGTAGGGTGGCTTAACTGCGGTGCAAAAATTACAGTGCTTGGAGATGCTACAAATGGAGCATGGAATGCTGCGGCACAGGGAATTCTTTATGTTCAAGGAAGTGGTGGTGCTCGTTGTGACACAATGACAAAGCATAATCCAAGATTTGATCCTCCTCAGTCATGGTATTTTCGGGATGTGGGAGACTCCTTTGCAGAGTTTAAGGCAGGTGGTATTGCTGTAGTCTGTGGAGTAAACCCCCGCAATCCAAGAACAGTTCTTGGATACAGACCCTGTGTTGGAATGGTTGGTGGTGTAATTTATTTTCGTGGAAAAATAGAAGGCTACAGTGAAAGAGATGTAAAACTTCTTGAGTTAAGTGAACAGGATTGGCAGTGGCTCACAGAAAATCTTAAACCATTTCTTACTGCAATAGACAGGATGGATTACTATCATGAGCTTACCAGAAGTGCTGACGAATGGCATAAACTTGTTCCTTATACACCTCAAGAAAGAAGAAGGAGAAGATGGTTTAAGATTGAAATGTCTGAATTCAGGAAAAATTATTGGGAAAAAGAGGTTGGTCAAGGTGGTATATTTGCTGAATACCTTGACCATGAGCTAACTGTTATTCCATACATTGTAACTGGAAAATATCGCAGATACAAGCCTGTATGGGCAAATGAAAAATATCTACCTCCATGTGCATATAGTTGTCCAACCAATATTCCAACACATAAAAGAACAGCCCTTATTAGACTTGGTAAAGTAAAGGAAGCATTAGAACTTGTTCTTGAATACAGTCCTCTTCCTGCTACAGTTTGTGGAATGATTTGTCCAAATCTTTGCATGCAGGCATGCACTCGTGGAAGAATTGACTCACCTATTTCTGTTAAGGAATTTGGTAAAGCTTCAGCTTTGCTTCCTCCTCCAAAGAAAGCTGAACCGACAGGACACAAAATTGCAGTAATTGGTGCAGGACCTGCGGGAATGTCTGTTGCATGGCAACTAAGCCTTAAGGGTCATCATGTAACAGTATTTGAAGCAACAGATAAAATTGGCGGTAAAATAGAGCTTTGTATTCCTGAGCACAGGCTTGATAAGAAAATTCTTCATATGGAAATAGAGAGATTTAAAGAAGTTGTGCCAGATATTCGTCTTAATACCAGAGTTACGAAAGAGCTTTTTGAAAGAATATGTAAAGAATACGAATTTGTCGTAATAGCAGTTGGAGCTCATAAGCCAAGAAAAATCCCCTTTCCTGGATCAGAACATACTATCTCAGCATATGAATTTTTAAGGGCAATAAATGAAGGTAAAACCTTTGATCTTAAAGAAAAAAGAGTTGTTATAATTGGTGCTGGAAATGTTGGAATGGATGCTGCGGTTGAAGCTTATTTATGTGGAGCATCAAAGGTAACTGCAGTTGATATTCAAAAACCAGCATCCTTTGGAGCAGAACTTGAGCGAGCACAACAAAAAGGCGTAGAAATCATATGGCCCAAATTTACTGAAAAATATGTTCCCGAGGAAAAGAAAATATACTTTAAAGACGGAACAAGCCTCGATGCAGATTTTGTAATCATGGCAATTGGAGATATGCCTGATCTTGATTTTGTTCCACCTCAGATTCATACTGAGCGTGGATGGGTTGTTATAAATGAGTTTTTCCAAACATCAAATCCAAAGATTTTTGCAATTGGTGATGTTACAGGCTTAGGGCTTGTAACTCATGCAATAGGGCATGGAAGGCTTCTGGCTCAATATTTACATGCAGAAATGATGCATGCTCCTATTACAAGGGATTTAAGAGCAAGAATTCCTTATGAAAGAATAAAAATTGACTACTACGAAAGATGTCGTGCTACATCATCTCTTGAGCAGGAAGCAGAGAGGTGTCTGTCCTGTGGCTCATGCAGAGACTGTCATATATGTGAAATGACCTGCTATTGGGGTGCAATAAGCAGAGTTGAAAAGCCTGATGGAAGATTTGAGTATGTCGTGGATGATAATAAATGTATTGGCTGTGGTTTCTGTGCTGGAGTCTGCCCTTGTGGCGTGTGGGAGATGGTAGAAAATATTTAAGCCATTAGATAAATTTTTTCCTTCATTTTTAAAGTTTGACTGCTAATTGAATTTAGCAGCCATTTTTTTATTCAACTGAAGCCTGTCACATAAGATTGCTCATTATGATTAGGCTTAATTGAAAATTTTAGAGGCTGGTAATAATCCCAGAGGAGCGAAGTGTTAAAGAAGTTACGATTTTCGATTTATGGTAAATATTGCTTGAATTATTTTATAATTGTAAGATTTTCTTAAAGGGAGCTTAAAATGAAAATACCCATCTGTATTCCTGCTGAAACATTTAAAGTAAGAGCAATTGATGTGGCAGTATTTTTGATTGTTCTGGGAATTCTCTCTTTCATTATATATATTGCCTCTCAGTGGAGCACTCCTTATGAAAAGACTTTGGAAATAGATCTAAATCCTTCAAATATTCCAGAATATGCCCTTCAGTCTCTGGCAAGAATTTTTTCTGCCTATTTACTGTCGCTCCTTTTTTCAATATGGTATGGATATACTGCATCAAGAAGTAAGATTCATGAAAAAATAATGATTCCCCTTCTTGATATTCTCCAGTCAATTCCAGTGCTTTCTTTTTTACCAGGAGTGGTTTTAGCAATGATATCTCTATTCCCAGGCAAAAGAATAGGACTTGAACTTGCCTGTGTTCTTCTTATTTTTACTGGACAGGTATGGAATATGACCTTTAGCTTTTATCATTCCATCAATACCATTCCAAAGGAATTAAGAGAAGTAGTAAAAGTTTTCAAAATGAATAAATTTTCAAAGTTCTTAAGACTTGATCTTCCCTTCAGTGCCATAGGCCTTATCTGGAACAGTATGATGAGTGTAGCAGGTGGCTGGTTTTTTCTAATGGCATGTGAGATGTTCATTCTTGAAGATAAAGATTTCAGACTGCCAGGCATTGGCTCTTATATTCAGACCGCGGCGAATAAAGGAAACATTGAGCATGTAATTTATGGGCTTGGCACTATGATTTTTTTGATAATTATTCTTGACCTGTTTGTATGGAGACCTCTCATTGTATGGTCGCAAAAATTTAGACTGGAAACAGTTCCACCAGAAGAAGAAAGAGAATCCCTTATATTAAATCTCTTTTCCGGCTCTGTTTTTATTAAAAAAGTAAGAGAATTTATTACCAGCGCAATTAATAAAATGGAAAAAATGAGTTACAGGAAATTTGCTTTTTCAGAAAGTCTATTGATTAATAAACTAAGCAAAATAATGGGGATGGTTTCATTATTAATCATTTTAATGGTAATTATATGGGCTATTTTGAAGGCTTCCAATCTTATTTCCTCTGTCAGTTTAACTGATATTTTAACTATAATAAAAGCTGCCTTTTATTCATTGCTGAGGGTTTCAGTGGCTTTATTAATAGCTCTTGCATGGACTCTTCCAGTTGGTGTTTATATTGGACTGAATCCAAGGGCTGCGAAAATCCTACAAGGAATTGTCCAAATAGCGGCAAGTGTTCCTGCAACAGCAGTTTTCCCTGTTATTCTTTTATTTTTAATTAAACTCGGTGGAGGACTTGATATTGGAGCAATATTTCTGATGCTTCTCGGAACTCAGTGGTATCTTCTTTTTAATATAATTGCTGGAGCAAGTGCTATTCCAAAAGATTTGATTGAGATCTCTAAAGCCTATGGAATTAAAGGACTGAGAAGATGGAAAACTCTCATACTTCCTGGAATATTTCCCTATCTTGTTACGGGCTTGATTACTGCCAGTGGAGGCGCATGGAATGCTACAATTGTAAGTGAGTATGTCTCTTTTGGTGGAGAAATAATGCATACAACAGGGCTGGGTGCATTAATAAGTCAGTCTTCTGCTTCTGGAAATTTTGGAGTTTTATTGCTATCCACTGGCTTTATGTCATTAATTGTTGTTGGAATAAACAGAATGCTCTGGAAAAGACTTTTTATTTTAGCTAAAACAAAATATATTCTGGAGTAAACTATGGAAAAAGAAATTATCCTTGAGACCATAGGCATTAAAAAATCTTTTTTAGTGGGCAAAGGAAGAGAAATCACAGTTTTACAAGATATTAATCTCAAAATATATTCAGGTGAGTTTGTATCAATTCTTGGACAGTCTGGTGCTGGGAAATCAACCCTTTTAAGAATCATTGCAGGAATTGTGGAACCAACTGAAGGAGAGGTCTTATATAAAGGAATACCTCTTAAAAAAGCCAGAGCTAAGATAGCAGTAGTTTTTCAGAGTTTTGCTCTTTTTCCATGGTTTACTGTTCTTGAAAATGTTAAAGTTGGACTGGTAGGACAGGGATTAAACGAACAGGAAATGAATGAAAAAGCTTTGAGAGCAATTGATCTTGTTGGACTCGACGGATTTGAGGATGCCTATCCAAGAGAACTAAGTGGTGGAATGCGCCAGAGAGTTGGAATTGCAAGAGCACTGGCAGTTGAACCTGAACTTCTTCTTATGGATGAACCTTTTTCAGCCCTTGATGTGCTTACAGCTGATAATTTACGTGGAGATATTATTGATTTATGGAAAAATGGAAAAATGCCAGCAAAGGCAATTATTCTTGTAACACACAATATTGAGGAAGCTGTAAGCATGTCAAGCCGTGCTATTGTGTTAAGTCATAATCCAGGAAAGGTGAAAGCTGAAATACCCATTGAAATGCCCTATCCAAGAGACAGAAATTCAAGAGATTTCAAATTTTTACTGGATAAAATATACACTGTTCTTATAAAATCACCGGAGGAAATTCCCTTTCTCCTTGCTGCAGGCAGATACCAGTTCCTTCCCCATGCAAAAGTTGGAGCAATTGCAGGACTTATTGAACTTGTTCATGATAAAGGTGGAAGAGTAGATATTTATGCTCTGAGTTCAGAGCTCAGTATGGAAGTGGATGATATTTTCCCATTGATAGAAGCCTCTGTAATACTTGATTTTGGAGAGATAAAGGAAGGTGACTTTATTCTCACTGAAAAAGGTAAAAAATGGGCAGAGGCTGATACTCTTGAGAAAAAAGAAATATTTAAAGAAGTTGCTCTTCAGAATGTTCAGCTTATTAAACAAATTATGCAGGTTCTGTCAACGATTTCAAAACATAGAGTATCTGAGGAGTTTTTCCTTGATATTCTTAAGAATCATTTTACACCTGAGGAATCATGGAATCAGCTTGAGACAGCCATAGACTGGGGAAGATATGCAGAACTTTTTGCCTATGACTATGATGCTGGAGAACTTTACCTTGAAACAGCTGAAACAATTGATATGTGAGCTTTCAGATTTAGCTGGAATAATTCCTTTTTACTATGACTGTAAAGGCAATTACATTGAAATATCTGTTGAAACGAAGGCTCAGCTAATTTCTGCTATGGGAATTAGCCCTGAAGAGTCTCTGCACTGGATTGAATATTTTAAGAATTATCCTGATTTTTTAGAACCCGTGTATGTTATTAAGCCAGGTTTCCCTGTAGAGATTTATCTAAAAGAGAATCTTATTAGGAAAAACTCTTCAATGAAAGAGGCTCTGATTGAAATTTTTCCTTTTGAGGAATTGGCTAACAAAGGTGATGCTCTTTGTTTTAAGGTAGAGCTATCACCTGTAGCAGAGAAAAAATACAGCATTCCCATTCCTTTTTTGCCAATTGGTTATTACAGATTACGAGTTTCTTTAGAAAAAACAGCCGGTGAAACTGTTTTAATAGTTGTGCCAGAGAATTGTTTTGTCCCTTATAAAAATAAAATATGGGGGCTTCAATGCAATCTCTGGAGCTTAAAAGAAAGTGCAGAAGGAAATTTTTCCCATTTGAGGAAATTGGCTGAATACATAAACAGTATTGGAGGATTTATAGGCATAAATCCTTTACATTTTAATGATCCTGAGGATATATATGGAATAAGTCCCTATTCAGCCATATCAAGGCAGTTTAATACACCTCTTTATTTATCAAAGTGTCCAGTGCAACTTAAAAATGAGAAGATTTTTGAGTATCCCTATGTCTGGAAAGAAAAAATGGAATGCCTCAGAAAAGACTTTGAAGCATTTTACAGGGAGTACATCAATGCAAATGCTATGGATTTCATTGCTTATAAAAATAAGCTTTGCCCAGCGATTAGAGATGATTTAAAATACTTTTCAGTTTTTTGTTTTCTGAGAGAAAGATTTGGAAAAGACTGGCAAAGCTGGAGTCCTGAACTTCGCCATCCCAGCAAAGAAATCCTAAATAAAATTTACAGAGACAATGAAAAAGAAGTGCTTTTCTATGAATATCTTCAATGGCTTGTGGATAGTGAACTTGATGAAATTAAAAAATATCCAGTTTTACTTGATATGGGTTTTTGCTCAATTAAATCAAGCTTTGATGTGTGGATTAATCAAGAGATTTATGCCCTTAAGGTAGAATATGGTGCACCTCCCGATGATTTTAATCCAAAGGGACAGAAATGGGGAGCACCTCCTGTGATTCCCTTTAAATTAAAGGAAAAGGCTTATCTTCCATTTATAAAGATTTTAAGAGCCAATATGAAAACAAAACTTCTCAGAATTGATCACGCTCTTGGTTTATTCAGAGCATTCTGGATTCCTGAAGGTTCTTCTCCAGACAATGGTGCCTATGTAAAATATCCATGGAAAGACCTCCTTGGAATTATTGCCCTTGAAAGTCAGTTAAACCAGACAGGAGTCATAGGAGAAGACCTCGGAACAGCCGAGGAATGGATGAAGAATGAGTTAATAAAAAGGAAAATATGCTCATGGAGAGTTTTTTATTTTGAAAAAAGTCAGGAAAGATATAAGTCATCCAGTATTTATCCTGAAGATTCTTTATGTAGCATAACAACCCATGATTTGCCAACACTTAAAGGATTCTGGAATGGAAAAGACATAGAATTGAGAAATAAATTTAAAATTTACGATGAAAAACAAGCTCATAATGCTTTTATGGAAAGGCAGAACGATATAAAAAAAATCATTGCTCTTTTAAAAGAAGAAAATTTGCTGGAAAGAGACTCTCTGACAGAGCTTTTTTTAGCCATATTAAAATTTCTTGCAAAAACTCCCTCAAAATATCTTCTTTTATATCCTGAGGACATATTACTTTTAGAAGATCAGATAAATTTTCCTGGGACAACCACTGAATACCCTAACTGGCAGAGAAAGCTTCCTTTTGCAATTAATGAAATTATAAAATTGCCAATCTTCAAAGAAATTGAAGCTATTTTGAAGGAGGCTGGTCGGGTTCATTCTTTTGATTAGACTCTAAAGGAGTTTCCTGTAAAACAGGCATAGAATCTTTTTCCTCTGGCTCTGTATACTCTTGCTTGATTATCCCTCTTTTCTGCATTATAAAGTAAATAAGATTTGCACGTCTTTCAACAAATCTTGAATTTCCTACAGGACTGTATCTCAGAGGATTTGGCAAAGACGCAGCCAGCCTTGCCGCTTCCATTGCTGTAAGCTCTGATGCTGATTTCCCGAAGTAATGCCTTGATGCAGCCTCTGCACCAAAAATTCCCTCACCCCATTCAGCAACATTAAGATATAGTTCAAGAATTCTCTTTTTGGGTAGAGTTTTTTCAAGCCTCCATGTAATTATTGCTTCCTGAATTTTTCTTATTGGATTTTTTGATGGATTGAGATAAAGATTTTTTGCAAGCTGTTGAGTAATTGTACTTCCTCCGTATTTAAGTTTTTTTTCTTTTATGTCTTTTTCAATTGCCTTTTTTATTCCTTCAATATCAAAGCCTGAATGTCTGTAAAATTTGTCATCTTCACCAATAAGCACAGCTTTGACAAGATAGGGAGAAATTCTATTAAGAGGCATCCATATTTTTTTGATTTTTATTTTTCTGCCTTCCTTTTGCCATTGCTCAATCCGATACTTCATCATTGCAGTCAACTCTGGATTTTTCCTTTTTAAAAATGAAACATCCACGATAAAAGGATAAACAATTATGTAAATAAAATAAACCAAAACCGCAAAAATTAAAATTCTAAAAAACCATTTAAGCATCTTCATATTTTATCATTCAAAGCATCATATCCCTCAAATCACAGATTAATGATGGTGATATTTCTGTGGTATAATTAAAAAAACAAAGCTGGTAAAAAGGAGTTTTTATGTCCTTTGAACAAGGATGGTGCTGCAGGAAAAGATTTAGAGAATGCGGTTTAAAATGGACACAGACCCGAGAAGCCATAATAAATCTTCTGTCTTCAAAAAAAGGCCACTTAAGTGCTGAAGAAATTTTTCTTGAAGTCAAAAAACTTTATCCAGGAATAGGACTTGCAACAGTTTACAGAACTCTTGAACTTCTTACAGAACTTGGAATTTTAAGAAAGTTTGATTTTAAAGACGGAAGAGCACGCTATGAATTTATAGCTGGAAGACAAACAGTAGAACACTACCATCTTATCTGTAGAATTTGCGGAAAAATTATTGACTACGAAATAGACCTTGAAAACCAGCAGGATCCTCTCAAAGATTTAAAAAGTACTCTCACAGAAAAATTTAATTTTTCTATTGAACGCTCAGATATTCAGTTTTTCGGGCTCTGTGAAAAATGCAGGCATCATTTAGAAAAGGATTGATTTAATGTGAATTCCCTCTAAAAAAGAAAGATTGACAATACTGTGCCCATGCTAATTATATAAACAAGACTAACTTTTCTAAAAAGACCAATAAAAGCTGCTGTTAATAAAAGAATTTTAAGCCAGTTCCAGCTTACTGCACCAGCAAACTTTATAGTTGCAAAAAGTAAAAGTCCTGAAAAGGATGCTAAGAGTCCTCTTTTCGCTCTGAGGAATAACTTTGAATTTTTTATTTTTTCACCTATTTCTGAAGCAAAAGCCATAATTAAAAAAGAAGGTGTAAAAACTGCCACAGTAGCAACAGCAGCTCCTGCAAAACCTTTTAAAAGATATCCTACAAAAGTCGCTGTAATAACAATTGGACCTGGAGTTACCTGTCCAAGAGCTATTCCATCCATAAATGTCTTTCCATCTAACCATTGAAGTCTGTCAACAACCTCATGCAACATCAATGGCAGAGAGGCATATCCTCCACCAAAGGCAAAAATATCTATTTTTATCATAAGCAAAGCAAGAGTTAAAAGATCTTTGTCAAAGAAAAAGAGAAAAATTAATCCTGAGATTACAATCAAAATGAGAATGCCAATACCTTTAAAATTTAATCTCTTTGAATTCTTATTTTCAGAGTTTGCTCTGTCTTTGAAAATTAATTGAGAAAGAAAAAAGCAAACTATAATTATCAAAAAGGGATTGATTTTAAAGAAAAAAAGTAAGAAAGAAAAAACAGCCACTGCTATTTCACCAATTGATTTAATCACAGGTTTTGCAAAACTTAATGTGGCATTGGCAACTATTGCTACAACAATCACCTGTAGCCCCGTAAAAATCGCTGTTATCTGAGAAACTGAGTGTGTCTTTTGGTATAATGCTGAAAGAATAAGCATAAGTATGAATGCAGGCAAACCAAATCCTATAAAACTTGCAATTCCGCCAAGAATTCCTCTTGTTTTAAGTCCTACATAGGCTGCAACCTGCATGGCTGTTGCTCCTGGAATTGCCTGAGCAAGTGCAACCCCTTCCTGAAATGTTTTTCCATCAAGCCATTTATTTCTGTCCACAGCAAGTTCTTTAATGTAGGCAACCATTGCAGGACCACCAAAAGCTGTAAGCCCGAGTTTTAAAAAGGAGAAAAAAAGGACTGTTACTTTATCAAATCCCATATCATTTTTGCTGCTATGATATATAATACAACACCAATCACCTTTTTTACCTGCGGAGCAGAAAGCTTTTTTCTCATAAGATAATTTCCTAAAACAGCACCAGCAATTGAACC
>NZ_JBMFOO010000033.1:0-7676 GCF_049969575.1 Thermodesulfovibrio sp.
CAGATTTATAGAACTAAAATTGTATGCACAGCACAGCAGACAAACATTGATAAAAAGGAAGCTGCAAGAGTAATTGCAGAAAAAATTGCAAGTCAGATTGGGGGAATGTTCTAAGATAAGCTATAAAACAGATAAAGTGCTGGGATACTCTCCCAGCACAAAGAAAAAGGAGGGAAAATGAAATCGTATTTCAATTTATGTATTCTTTTCTTTTTATTGCTTATTTATGGCTGTGCACCTTCAACTACCAAAGTACAATGGGAAACAGGACGCGTTATCAATCCCCAATTTGCAGAAAAGGTAATCATTGTTGAGAAATTTGAGTTTACAGCCCCACTTAAGAAAGGAATTAGAACTGAGGTATTAGTGAGTGGCGATATTTCGACATGTATTGTTAAATCTTTAAGAAATAATCTTATTGGTTATGCTGTTTTAAGAGAAGATGAAGCAAACAATATATCTCCTAATGCGATAGTTATTAAATTAACACCCACAAAAGTGACAACAGGGTATAATTTTTGGGGAACAAAGATTGTGGGAAATGTTTATGCTAAGGTTCAAGTTAATGACAGTCCAGTAGAGCTTGAAGGAGAAGGAAAAGCAAATGCTGAAATGCCGCCCACTAACTATGCATTTGAAACAGCTTTTAGTGAAGCCTGTGATGATCTTGCAGTAAAGGTGGATAAATTGTTGAATAAAAAATAAAACTCAAGCAACAGAGTAAAACAGTCATCGGAGAGGAATTATTCCTGACTTTATCAGTTTAGGGCTGATCTTTATCGTTTTAAAATCGTAAAACCTTGAAAAATCTATATCAAATTAGGTTCAAAGTTCAACAGCCCTTCGTGAAATCTTAATTGCACAAAACTCACCGCACATGCTGCAGACTTTTTCATCCTGAAGAGGTGGTCTTTCAGCTCGCATGGAGCTTACTTTTTCAGGGTCAAAAGACAGAGCAATCTGAGCCTGCCAGTCAAAGTTTCTTCTTGCTTCTGCCATTTTATTGTCTCTCTGCCATGCCTGAGGTAAACCCTTTGCAAGATCTGCTGCATGGGCAGCGATTTTTGAGGCAATTACACCCTCCTTTACATCTTCCTTATTAGGAAGCCTTATATGCTCTGAAGGGGTAACATAACACAGAAAATCAGCACCATACATCCCTGCAAGAGCGCCACCAATTGCTGCTGCAATGTGATCATAACCCATTGCACAGTCTGTTACAAGAGGACCAAGAACATAAAAAGGTGCTTCTTTGCATATGCTTTTCTGGAGTTTAATGTTTGTCTCCACATGATTCAAAGGAAGATGCCCCGGTCCTTCAATTATGCACTGAACTCCTTCTGATACAGCTATTTCTTTTAGTTTACCAATGGTTATTAGTTCAAGCAACTGATATTTATCTGTTGCATCAGCAAGACATCCGGGTCTTAATCCATCTCCAAGACTGAGTGTGAGGTCATATTTTTTTGCAATCTCAAGAAGTCTATCAAACTGCTCATAAAGAGGGTTTTCTTTTCCATGATAGCACATCCAGTTTGCAAGGATTGAGCCTCCCCTGCTTACAATTGGTAAAACTCTTTCGCCAGATTTAAGCATCTCCACAATCTTCATGGTGACACCGCAGTGAACTGTTACAAAATCAACGCCATCCTTTGCATGCTCTTCAATTACATCAAATATATCGTCAACGGTTATCTTTACTATACTTCCATATTTTTCAATCGCTCTTATAGCAACCTCATAAACTGGAACAGTACCAACGCTTAAAGGAGAATGCTTTATGACTGCCCTTCTCATCTCTGTGAGAGGACCTCCTGTTGAAAGGTCCATTACAGCATCAGCACCGTACTGGACAGCTATATCAAGCTTTTCAAGCTCTTCCTTTAGGTCTGTTTTATCTTTGGATGTTCCAATGTTGGCATTTATCTTAGTTTTCAACCCTTTTCCTATTCCAAGAGGCTTTATATGACGAAGAACATTCCTTGTTATAACTGCCTTTCCTTCTGCTATATTCTGAGAAAGCATTTCAGGAGAGATACCTTCCTCTTTTGCAACTTCCTTTACTTCATCGGTAATTATTCCCTTTTTTGCTAACTCAATTCTTGTCATGGCTTTTCTCCTAAAATTTCATTGAATTTTTTCACTGTTCCTTCAATGTCTTTCTGCCCTAAAATTCCAGTTATCATGGCAACTCCATCACAGTAAGGCATTACTTCATGGACATTATCAAGCTTAATTCCTCCAAGAGCAAAAACTTTGCATTTAACAGCCTCTTTTACCTCTTTTAATTTCTCTATGCCCTGCGGCTTTCCTTTCATGGGAGTATAAAAAACAGGGCTAAAGGTTATAAAATCAGCCCATTCTGAAGCTTCCCTTGCCTCCTGAACTGAATGGGTTGATACACCTATGATGAATCTATCCTTCCATACCTTTCTTACCACATGAGCAGAAAATCCGCCCTGAGGAAGGTGAACTCCATCAGCATCAACAGCCATAGCTACATCAATTCTGTCATTTATGAATAGCAAAGCGTCATTTCTTTTTGTTATCTCACGCATTTTGTTTGCAAGAAAATAAAGCTCCTTTGCAGTCAAATCCTTTTCCCTTAACTGAAAAGCCTTAACACCTGCTTTAAGTGCCATTTCCACTGCCTCTAAAAAGGCTTCTTCCCGTGCAAAAAGCTTTCTGTTACCTATGAGATAAAGCTTATGCTTCATGTAAGCATTCCCTCAATTGGTGAACTTGCAGAGGCATAAAGCTTCTTAGGAATTCTTCCTGCCTTGTATGCAAGTCTTCCAGCAATACAGGCATGCTTCAGTGCTTGAGCCATCATAATTGGGTCTTTAGCACCTGCAATTGCAGTGTTTACAAGAACCGCATCACAGCCAAGCTCCATTGCTTGTGATACATCAGAGGCTGTTCCCACTCCTGCATCAACAATTACGGGAACATTTACAGTCTCAAGAATTATCTTTATGTTGTAGGGATTTCTTATCCCAAGCCCTGAGCCAATGGGTGCACCAAGAGGCATAACTGCTGCAGCACCCGCATCAACAAGTCTTTTTGCTGTAATGGGATCGTCATTTGTGTATGGAAAAACAATAAAGCCTTCCTTTGCAAGAATCTCCGTTGCCTTAAGAAGTCCGCATACATCAGGGAAAAGTGTTTTTTCATCACCAATTACTTCAAGTTTAATCATATCTGAAACACCTGCTTCTCTTGCCAGTCTTGCATATCTCAAAGCATCTTCTACTGTGTAACAACCTGCAGTATTGGGAAGAATTTTGTATTTTTTTGGGTCAATGTAGTCAAGAAGATTTTCCTTTGAACGATCTATGATGTTTACTCTTCTTACTGCCACTGTTACCACATCTGTTCCAGAAGCTTCAATTGCACGGGCAGTTTCCTCAAAATCTCTGTATTTGCCTGTTCCAACCCATAGCCTTGACTTAAACTCAATTCCCCTGATAATTAATGGATCACTCATTTTATCCTCCTCCAACAAAGTTGACGATCTCAATTGAGTCGCCTTCTTTTATTTTATACTCATTAAATCTATCTCTTTTAATTATTTCAAGGTTGACCTCAACAACAACCCTCTGAGGATTTATTTCAAGCTCTTGTAAAAGCTCTGCTATGGTAGTTGCTCTTACATCCATCTCGTTTCCATTTACTCTTACCTTCATAAAACCTCCAAAATAAAAAACCTCTATCCCTGAAGGATAGAGGCTGGTTTTAACTCAGTCTCTCCCTTTCCCTACGCCGGTATTACCCGGATCAGGTTCAAGGGGTCTTCCCTTATCGGGAACTCTCAGGTCTTTTGACCTCCCCCAGGGATTAATTAATTGTATAAATTTATAACTGACTCTGTCAAATATGTGTTCGTTAATTTGACAAATAAATCATTTTTTATTTAGAATTATTTTAATGATGCCAAAAATAAAATGGACACCGCAAAGGCTTGCTATTTTGAAATATCTTGATGGAAATAAGCAGCATCCATCAGCAGAGGAGATTTATGAAGCCTTATCAAAGGATTTTCCCACAATGTCAGTTGCTACAGTTTACAATGTGTTAGAGTTTTTAAAAAGAACTGGCAGAGTTAAAGAGATTCATGTGGATCCTGAAAAAAGAAGATTTGACCCTGATACAACAGAACACCATCATGCAATATGCGTAAAATGTAAAAAAGTTTTTGACATTTATCAAAAAGTTGAGCTTCCTGATTTGCATAAGTATCTTACTCAGTTTGATATTCTTGATGCTAAATTAACAGTAGATGTTTTATGTCCTGAATGTAAAAAGAAAAAGGACTTTAAATTAGGCCTAAAAGAATATAAATGCTCTCAATGTGGTTCAATTAGAACAGCAAAACACAAACCTCAAAAATGTCTTTCCTGCGGAAGCAGAGGCTCCTTAAAAGAAATTAAACAACATTAAAAATTAAAGTATCAAAAAGAGAGGTGTTTTTATGATAAGTAATGAGCTTATGAATAAGTTGCAAAAAGCAGTTGCAAGAGAGCTCCAGGTAAGCATTCAGTACATGTGGCAACATGTTCTGGCAAAAGGAATTAAAGCAGAGCCTGTTGGTGCGCTTTTTAAACAGTTTGCGATTAATGAAATGCTTCATGCTGAAAAGATTGCAGAAAGAATAGCTTTTTACGGAGGCATTCCTACAACACAACCAGACCCGATAACAATTGGTAAGAACCTCACGGAAATGCTTCAGATTGATAAAAAAGCAGAGGAAGAAGCTGTTGCGCTTTACAAAGAAATTATCAAAATGGCTGAGAAAGAAGAAGACTATGTAACAAGGAAGCTCTTTGAACAGATACTTGAAGAAGAAGAGATTCATCTTGATAAATTCAGCTCACTTCTTGAGGAATAAAAAATGAAGCCAGTGGAATTAAAAAATCAGATTTACTGGGTTGGTGTTGTTGACTGGGCAATAAGGGATTTTCATGGTTATGAGACACCTCATGGAACAAGCTATAATAACTACCTTGTAGTTGATGACGAACCAGCACTGCTTGATGCAGTTCATCATGATTTTGTGAATATTTCAATTGAGAACATATCAAAAATCATTGATTCTAAAAAAATAAGACACATCGTAATAAATCACATTGAAAACGACCATGCCTCGGGTCTTGAAAAAATTCTTGAGATACTGCCAGAGGTAAATCTTTACATGACAGAAAAAGGTAAAAAGGGCTTAAGCAGATTTATGAATTTATCCAGATACAAAGTCAATATCGTAAAATCAGGAGATAGCCTTAAGATTGGCAAAAGAACCCTTCATTTCATTGAAACACCCATGATGCACTGGCCTGACTCCATGTTTACCTATATCAAAGAAGAAAAAATTCTCATAAGTCAGGATGCCTTTGGTCAGCATATGGCAACTATTGAAAGATTTGATGATGAGTTTGTTCAGAACCATTCAATGGAAGAGCTGGAAGATGCAGTGATTGATTATTATGCAAACATTCTGATGCCCTATGGAAATGTTATTAAGGCAAAAATTGAGGAAATAAAAAAGCTTGGCATTGAAATTGAAATGATAGCTCCAGATCATGGCGTTATCTGGCGTTCCCATATAGACAGGGTATTAAATCTTTATTCTGATATGGTTGAGGCAAAAGCAAAATTGAGCACCACGATTGTCTATGATACCATGTGGCACAGCACAGAACAGATGGTATTTCCAATTGCAAAGGGGCTTGAAGATGAAGGGATTCCTGTAAAAATAATTAAACTCAGGGCAACCCCAAAATCAGTGGCAGTAAAGGAAGTATGGAAGTCAAGAGGAGTTATTGTTGGTTGTCCTACATTAAATAATGGAGTTTTTCCATCAGTTGCTGAGTTTTTATCTTATCTTAAAGGTCTTAGGCTTAAAAACAGGTTATTTGCTGCATTTGGAAGTTATGGCTGGTCTGGTGAGGCAGTAAAGGACATGTATGAAACAGCTAAATCAATGAAACTTGATGTTTTTGAACCGGGTATAAGAGTTTTATACAAACCATCAGAGGAGGATCTGGCTAAATGCTATGAATTTGGCATAGCCTTTGGAAAGGCTTTAAAAAAATATCATGCAAAAATGGAGGTGTAAAAATGGAAAAAACACTTAAGAATTTGATGGAAGCCTTTGCAGGAGAGTCTCAGGCAAACAGAAAATATCTTGCCTTTGCTAAAAAAGCAGAGGAAGAAGGATATCCCGCAGTTGCAAAGCTTTTTAAAGCTGCTGCTGATGCTGAAACAATTCATGCAATGAACCATCTTAAAGCTGCAAATGGAATTAAAAGCACAAGAGAAAATCTTGAAGCTGCCATCAATGGAGAAACCTACGAATTTGAAAAAATGTATCCACCAATGATTAAAGATGCAGAAGCAGAAGGTGCTACTCAGGCAAAAAGAAGCTTTTACTATGCTAATGAAGTAGAAAAAGTACATGCTGAGTTATTCAAAAAAGCCCTTGAAAATCTTGATAAAAAATTGGATGCTGATTATTATGTCTGTCAGGGATGTGGGCATACAGTAGAAGGTGAACCACCAGATAAATGTCCTGTTTGTGGTGCTCCAAAGAAGATGTATAAAAAAATTGAATAAAACTAAAGCTCCCTCCATAATGGAGGGAGCTTTTACAGAAAGATGAAAATTCTTGCCATATTAGGCTCACCAAGAAAAGGAAACTCTGAAATACTTCTTAATGAAGCAGTGAAGCTGTGTAGTGAAAAAAATCATGCAATAAATCTCATAAAAGCCTGTGATTTAAACATCACAGGGTGTACTGCCTGTGATGGATGTAAAGATACTGGTGAGTGCATTATTCATGATGATATGGATAAAATTTATCCTTTACTCAGAGATGCAAACAGAATCATAATTGCATCACCCATATTTTTTTTTGGTGTTCCAGCTCAGTTAAAGCTTATTATTGATCGATGTCAGTGCTTCTGGTATGAAAAATATGTTTTAAAAAGACCGATTCCAGAAAAAGAGTTTAAAAGAAAAGCTCTCATTATGCTTGTTGGTGGAATGAAAAAAGGACAAATTGGAGTTACCTGTGCAGAGGCAACACTGAAAGCCTTTCTCAGAACGATCAATGTAAATGAGCACAGAACAATCTCTTACCTCGGATATGAAGAACCAGGGTCTTTATTGAAAAATTCCGAAGTAATCAATGATTTAAAAAATGCTATGATAGAACTACTGACAAATGATTGAATATGTCCAGTTTTTTCCCACACTAAGATGCAATAAAAACTGCGAATTCTGTTTTAATAGAGTAAATCGCTCTTTTGAATCTATAGAATTTCCTCCAGATAAAATTGAAGATTTTGTAGATATTTTAAAAAGAAATAATATTCTGCACCTTGATATCCTTGGTGGTGAGCCTTTTCTTTATAAAGCTCTTGAAAAGTTGGTGAAATCAGCCATTGAACATGAAATAAAAGTAACCATCAGTACAAATGGAAGTTTTGAGAAAAAAATAGAAAGACTGTTAAAACTTAATAAAAATGCCAGAGTACAAATAGGAATATCCATCAATGATGGAATAAATCAAAGTCTTCTTGATTTAATAAGAAAACATAAGTTATGGATTAAAAGCGTTATATCAAGAAAACAGACTCCTCACAGAGAAATCGTAAAATTTGCAAAAAGCAATGGGATTG
>NZ_JBMFOO010000033.1:7776-17151 GCF_049969575.1 Thermodesulfovibrio sp.
AGAAAACAGACTCCTCACAGAGAAATCGTAAAATTTGCAAAAAGCAATGGGATTGATTATTATTTACTCTACATGGATGCTGTAACAGAAAAAGATTTAGAGCTATCAATGCCTTTTTATGAATTTATGAAATTAATTAAAGAATTAAGAAATCAGTATTCGGGTATAAAGCCTGTTTACTGCAAGGGATTTACAGGTGGAAATAAGAAATATCGTTGTCCAGCAGGAACGGAAAAAATAACCGTTATGCCAAATGGAGCAGTTTATCCCTGTTATCTTTTATCAGGATTTGATGAGTTCTGCATTGGTAATGTTTTTCAAAATTCTCTTCAGGAGATTGTCATGTCTCACAAACTTAAAATTTTTAAAACTCCCTTTAACAATTCATGCAATAATACATCATGTAACATAAAAGAAAAATGCAGAGGAGGTTGTGTTGCTCACAGTATTATTCACTATAATAATTTCAGTAAATCAGATCCAAGATGCAATACTAAAAATCACGAGGAATGTGAACTGTGATACAATATTTAAAACAAAGGAGGGCATTTATGGGAGAGATGTTAAAAGTAAAAAATCTCCATGTTTCTGTTGAAGGCAGAAAGGTTCTTGAGGATATTAATTTTTCCCTTGAGTATGGAGAAATAGCAGTTCTTTTCGGACCAAATGGTGCTGGCAAGACAACATTTATAATGACATTAATGGGATTTCCAAAATATAAAATTGAGAAAGGTAAAATAATCTTTAAAGGTGTGGACATTACACACATGGATATTTCTGAAAGAGCAAAGCTTGGAATGGGAATATCCTTTCAAAGGCCTCCTGTTGTAAGAGGTGTAAGTCTGAGAAAACTTCTTAAAATTGTGAGCAATGGCAAAAACACAGAAGATGAAATTCTAAAATATGCTGAAAAACTTAATCTTACAAATCATTTGGACAGAGACGTAAATGATGGTTTCTCAGGTGGTGAGGTAAAAAGAGCAGAGTTATTGCAATTACTGATGCAGAAGCCAGAACTTGTTTTTATTGATGAACCAGAAAGTGGAGTTGATCTTGAAAACATTGTATTAATTGGCGAGATGACTAATCATCTTCTTGGAAGAGACCAGAGAGTTAAAGATGTAAAAAGAAGCGCAATTGTAATAACTCACACTGGATATATTCTTGATTACATTAATGCTGACAGAGGGTATATACTTTTTAATGGGAAACTCATGTGCAGGGGTAACCCGAGAGACATTCTCTCTGAAATAAAGAAAAATGGCTACAGGAGGTGCGCCACATGCCAGTAAGCAAGAAATACTTGGAGAAAATCCGAAAAAGAGCCGAAAAAGCCTTAAACAAAACAGCAATTTATGGAGAGGATATAGATTTAACAAAATTTCAAAAACATATTGAAAGAGGAAAAATAGAGTCTCTTGAGCTTCTTCCAGAGCTTGCAAAAGAAGCTGCTTTAATGGCAGGTGTGGATGTTGAGGAAAAAGAACGTTCAGGCTCTTATCTGCAGATAGACCACTCAGTAGTATATAAAAGGCTGAGCAAACTTTATGAAGGCAAGATTGAACTGATGAGCACAAATGAAGCAGTTGAAACTTATGAATGGCTTGAGGAATATTTCTGGAGAATTGTTCAGCCTGATACTGATAAATACACTGCCCAGGTTGCTCTAAATCCAACGCATGGATATTTTATAAGAATACTGCCAGGGCAGAAGCTTGAATATCCACTTCAAACCTGTCTGATGATTGCAGAGGGCTATATAAGTCAGAATGTTCACAATATAATCATCGTTGAAGAAGGAGCTGAGCTTCATGTAATTACAGGTTGCACTCTTTCAAGGTCTGATGCTACGGGAATACATCTTGGAATTTCAGAGTTTTATGTTAAAAAAGGTGGAAAGCTTTTTTTTACAATGATACATAACTGGGCTGAAAACTTTTATGTAAGACCAAGAACAGCAGTTCTGGTTGAAGAGGATGGAGTATATGTAAATAATTATGCTTTGCTTAAACCTGTTAAATCCATTCAATCATTTCCTACAGTTTATCTAAAAGGAGACAGAGCCTCAGCAAGATTTAATACAGTAATTTACGGACTTAAAGATTCCTACATTGACCTGGGTTCTAAAATAATTTTTGAGGGAAAAGACACAAAGGGAGAGTCTTTGGCAAGAACAATTGCTGATCATAAAAGTGTAATTTACTCTCGTGGTGACCTTATTGCAAAAACAGGTCAATACTGTATGGGGAGGCTTGACTGTAGAGGTATAATATTCTCAAAAGATGCATCAATATATGCAATTCCTCAACTTATTTCATATGGAGCAGACAAAGCAGACCTCTCTCATGAAGCATCAATTGGACCTATATCAGAAGAACAAGTTGAGTATCTTATGTCAAGAGGAATGACAAAGGATGAGGCAACAAGCCTTATTACAAGCGGATTTTTAAATCTTGATATACCTTTCCTACCCGAGATAATAGACAAACACATAAAGGAGGTAATACAAATAACATCTAAGGAATCAATGTAAAAAACATCTGATTAAATGTCCAGGACTTACTTCACGAAGACAAGGAGGCTCAAGTGAGCACTCCTTGCTTTTGTATTTACATCTTGGATAAAATACGCATCCATGAGGCAGGTTTTTAATGTTTGGAACATGACCCGGAATTCCTTCTATTTTTTTGCCTTCTGCCGGCAAGCAATCTAAAAGAGCTTTGGTGTAAGGATGCAATGGATGTTTAAAAATTTCTTCCACATGTCCCATCTCCATAATTCTTCCTGCATACATAACCATTACTCTGTCTGCATATTCACCAAGAATGTTCATATCATGAGTTATTAAAATCATAGCTCTTCCCTTTTCTTTAACTAAATAATAGAGAAGATCAAGAATTTCTTCCTGTACAGTTACATCAAGGGCTGTTGTAGGTTCATCAGCTATGATTAGTTCTGGTTCACATGCTATTGCCATTGCTATCATAACTCTCTGACGCATTCCACCTGAAAGCTGATGGGGATAGTTATTGATTATATGGGCTATTTTAAGTTCGTTGAAAATTTTATTAGTTTTTTCCATAGCTTCTTTTTTAGGCAATTTATAATGATAGATAAACATCTCTGCAACTTGATATCCTACTTTTATAACAGGATTTAAGGAAACCATAGGATCCTGAAATATGTAAGAAATATGTTTTCCTCGTATTTTTTGAATTTGAGACAGAGAAAAATTAAGAATATTTTCACCTTTAAATATTAACTTGCCATCAATACTGAAATAATCTGGCAAAAGATTTATTATTGAAAGCCCAGTAAGAGTTTTACCACTACCACTTTCTCCAACAATAGAGAATATTTCACCTTTGTCAACATAAAAATTGATATCATCTATGATTGTAGAATTTTTATAAACTATTCTTAGATTTTGAGCCTGAAGTAGCACTTCATTGCCTAACAAAATCGCTCCAAATGATAAAATAAAACCATCTCACTTATTTAAAGCGTCTTTGAGAGCTTTACTCATTTTAAAATGTATTGCTCTCTGCGGTGGAACTTTAATCTTCTCACCTGTTTTTGGATTTCTTGCAGTTCTTTCAGGTCTTTGTTTTATTTTAAAATTGGCAAATCCTCTCATTTCAATTTTTTCACCCTTGGAAAGCGCCTCTTTCATACAGTCAAAAATCATATCTATTATTGTCTCAATCTGTTTTTTTGTTAAAATTTCAATTTTTTGAGAAACCCTTTCAATTAGTTCTGATTTTTTCATATCTGTCCTCCCTGTATGTTTAAATAGTTTTAATTAGTTTTGCAATGCCGGTGAATATAAATAATACACCTGTATGTAAGGTAAAATCTTTTTTATTAATGACTCAGTATCACTTTTTAAAAGTTCAATAAAAAGTGTTGATTTTTTGGTCACTATCTCTGGCTCTCCTTTTATTTTTCCAAGCTGTGCAGCTACCTTAATAGCATAATCAAGATCGCCTACCTCATCTACAAGCCCGAGTTCTTTTGCTTTTATCCCGGTGAATACTCTTCCATCTGCTATCTTTTTAACTTTTTCTAAAGGAATTTTTCTCCCTTCACTAACAGCTTTGATAAATTGTGCATGAACATCATCTATCAGTCTTTGTAATATCTCTTTTTCATCGCTCTGAAGAGTTTTAAAGGGAGATGTAATATCTTTGTATTTGCCACTTTTTATCACTTCTGCCTTAACTCCAATTTTGTCAAGTAAGCCTTTTATATTTGGTATTTCTATTAATACACCAATTGAACCTGTAAGAGTTCCAGGATTTGCAATGATTTTTGTAGCAGGGCAGGAGATATAATATCCTCCTGAAGCAGCCACAGAACCCATAGAAACGACAACAGGTTTCACAGAAATTGTTCTTTTTATTTCTTCATATATTTCCTGTGAAGGAACAACAGCACCTCCAGGGCTATCTACCCTTAAAACAATTGCTCTTATTGAAGGGTCTTTTCTGTATTGTTTTATTTCATCAATAACGGTTTTTGATTCAACAATAACTCCTTTAACATTAATCAATGCAATTTTACCACGGGCAACGCTGCTTTCCATCAGAGTAATGAAAAAACTTAGCAAAACTATAATTCCTATAACAATTAAAACAATTTTGAGTTTTTTATTTTTCATCTTCATTCGCTTTTTTCATGCTTAATCCGATTTTTCTTTTATCTCTGTCTACTTTTACAACTACAACCTTTATTTCATCTCCTTCTTTAACAGGTTTATTTTTATCGACTTCAGAATTATACACAAGTCCCTCAACAATTCCTTCAATATCAACAAATAATCCGTGTTCTGTTTTTTTAATCACCTTAGCATTGTAAACTTCCCCCACTTTAAATTTCTCTGGAATTTCTCTAAGCCATGGGTCTTCAGTAAGCTGTTTTACTCCTAATGAAAGTTTTTCCTTTTCAGGTTCTAAATTTAAAATTACAGCTTCAACTTTTTGCCCTTTTTTAAAGAACTCTGAAGGATGTTCCACATGTTTTGTCCAAGAAATGTCAGATATGTGAATAAGTCCGTCAACTCCCTCTGATAATCGGACAAATACTCCAAAATCTGTTATTGTTTTTACTCTTCCTGTAATCCTATCACCCACTTTGTATTTTTTAGCAACTAATTCCCATGGTTTGGGCTTAAGTTGTTTAAGGCTCAGAGAGAGCTTTCTTTTTTCCTTGTCAATATCAAGAACTTTTGCATTTATCCATTCATCAACTTCTGCATAATATGTAGGATGTTTTGGAGTTGTCCAGTCAAGTTCACTTATGTGAATCAATCCTTCAACTCCCTCTTCAAGTTCAACAAAAAGGCCAAAATCTTCAATTCTTGTTACTTTTCCTCTAACTTTCATGCCTGGCGTGTATTTTTTATCAATATTTTCCCATGGATCAGGCTTTTTCTGCTTATATCCAAGTGTTACTCTTTCACTGTCAGAGTCAAATTTCAATACAATAAACTCATATTCTTTACCTATTTCAAAAAATTGAGAAGGATGTTTAACTTTTCCCCATGATATATCTGAAATATGCAAGAAGCCGTCTATTCCTCCTAAATCAACAAAAACTCCATAATTTGTTATGTTTTTTACAATGCCTTTTATTTTTAAGCCTTCTTTGATTTTTTCAGATACTTCCTTTTTAAGATTTTCCCTTTCTTCCTCTAAGTAAGCTTTTCTTGAAAATATTAAAGAAGTTTTAATATTCCTCCATTGTCCATAAAGATTTTTTGGAGGCTCAATTTTTTCTATTTTTACCTTAAGAGTTTTTCCTATGTATTCATCAAGGTTTTTGGGCTTTCTAAGTTCAAGCAATGAAGCAGGAATAAATCCATTTATGCCGTAAAAACTTGTTAAAACTCCTCCTTTTGTTTTACCTGTAATTGTTACCTCAACAGGAATGCCTTTCTCATGGGCATCGATCAGAATCTCCCAACCCTTTATTTTCAATGCTCTTTCTTTTGATAGAGATATTATTCCCTGAGCATCATCTATTTTTTCAATAAAAACTTCTATTTCATCTGTGGCTTTAATGTTTTTCAATTCTTCTTCTGAAAATTCCTGAAGTGGAATAATTCCTTCAAATTTATATCCTACATCTACTATTACACCATCATTTCTTACTCCCATTATTTTTCCTTTTACAATTTCTCCTCTTTCTATATGAGAAAGTGATCCCTCGTAGAGACTTTCCAATTCTTGTTTTTCGCTAATCTCACTCTGCATGCTCCTTCCTCCTTAATTTGTAAACTTTTTAATTTTATCAATAACTTCATCAATTATCCATTGTGGAGTAGATGCTCCTGCAGTTACACCAATTTTTTTAGCAGATTTAACCCAGTCTTTGTCAATTTCCTGAGCATCTTCTATATGATATGTCATTACACCAATTTTTTTGCAAAGATTGGCAAGTTGAGTTGTATTCGCACTGTTTTTTCCACCTACAACAATCATTACATCTACTTCTCGGGCAACTTTCTCTGTTGCCTGAAGTCTTTTATGTGTAAAATTACAAAGTGTGTTAAAAATTCTTATTTCTTCAAATTCATTGAGAGAATTAATTATATTGTTCATTATCTCTTTTACCTTTGAAAGTGGCTGGGTTGTCTGCTGGATTATTCCAATTTTTTTATTTAAAACAGGAATTTCATCAGAGCTTATTACAGCAGCTTTTTCGCCCGCATAACTAAAAATTCCTTTAACCTCTGGATGTTCTTTGTCTCCGATAATGAGAACCTGATAACCTTCAGAGGCTAATTTTTCAGCAAGCCTCTGAGCTTTTTTTACAAATGGGCAGGTAGCATCAATGATTTCAATCCCAAGTTTTTTAAGCTCTTCAAATTTTTCTTTAGGGATTCCATGAGCTCTGATTATTAATGTTTTTATATTTTTTTCATTGATATTATCTATGGGATAAACTCCTAACTCCTTTAGTTTTTCTACAACTTGAGGATTGTGAATTATAGGACCAAGTGTAAAAACGCCCTGTTTATGTTTTTGAGCAATATCAAAGGCTATATCAATTGCTCTTTTTACACCAAAACAAAATCCTGCATTTTCCACAAGAACAATATTTTTTAACATACTGTTTTTGATAATACAAGATATCAGCCAGACTCTGCAACTTTTTTTAAAATAATTGAAATAACTTCTTGAGCTGTAAGCTCTGATGTATCAATGTAAAAGGCATCTTCACTGATTCTTAAAGGAGCATCTTTTCGGGATGAGTCTCTTTTATCTCTCTCAATAACATCTCTTAATGCTTCATTAAAGGTTATTTTTTTGCCTGATTGTATGAGTTGCTCAAATCTTCTGCGAGCTCTTACTTCTGCAGACGCATCAAGATAAAATTTTCTCCATGCATCAGGAAAAACAACTGTTGTCATGTCTCTGCCTTCAGCAACAGTATCCATTTTCTCTGCGAAACTTCTTTGTAGGGGTAGTAAAAAATCTCTAATTATTTTTTTAGCAGAAAGCTCTGATGTAGCAGCACCAACTTTGGGGTCTCTTATTAATTCTGAGACATCTTCATCATATAAAAAAACTCTGCCATTTTCATAGTAAATTTTTATATTTAAAAGTTCTTTTTCTATTTCATGCTCTGTTAACAGTGAAAAATTATCAATGTGCTGAAAATTCCTGAAAAAATAATATGCCACAGCCCTGTATAAAGCACCAGTATCAAGATATTGAAAGCCCAGTGCTTTAGCTACCTGTCTTGAAACAGTGCTTTTACCAGCACCTGAAGGTCCATCAATTGCTATAACCCGTTTCATCTCTGAAGCGTTTCAAGCAGATGATAAAATTCAGGAAATGATATGTCCACACAATCTGCATCTTTTATCACGGTTTCACCCTCTGCAATAAGTGCTGCTATGCTCAGTGCCATTGCAATTCTGTGGTCTTTATAGGAGTAAACTTGAGCTCCCATGAGTTTACATGGACCAGTAATTTCTACTCCATCATCCAATTCTTTTATATCAGCACCCATTTTACTGAGTTCTATGGTCATTGCTCTTATTCTGTCTGATTCCTTTGCTCTTAAATCCTTGGCATCCCTTATAACTGTAGTTCCTTCAGCCTGAGTTGCAACAACACACAAAATTGGAAATTCATCAATAAGTTTTGGAATAATCTCACCCTGAACAGTAACAGCTTTAAGAGCACTGGCGGTTTTCACTAAGATATCTCCCACAGGCTCACCTGCCTGTTGTTTTAAGTTAAAAATCTCAATTTTTGCTCCCATTAATTTTAAAACTTCAAGAAAGCCTGTTCTTGTTTCATTCAGGCAAACATTTTTAATCACCACTTCAGAGTCTGCAACAAGACAGGCTCCTGCAATAAAAAAAGCTGCTGATGAGAAATCATTTGGTATGGTTATATCAAAGGGATTAAGAGGATACTTTGGTGGGGTTATTTTTATTGTGTTATTGTTTATTTCAAGCTTAACCCCCATGCTTTTAAGCATCTTCTCAGTGTGATCTCTGCTTTTATGTGGTTCTGTGACAGAAGTTTCACCCTCTGCAAAAAGAGCTGCAAGCAAAATTGCACTTTTTACCTGGGCAGAAGCAATGGGCATATTATAGTTTATTCCTTTTAGACAACCTCCTTTTATCACAAGAGGTGGGAATTTGTTAGAATCTCTACCTAAAATGTGCGCTCCCATAAGATTTAATGGCTCGATAATTCGCCTCATTGGTCTTTGTCTTAATGATTCATCACCTGTGAGAATGCTTAGAAATGGCTGCCCTGCAAGTATTCCGCTAAGTAGTCTTATCGTTGTTCCAGAATTTCCACAATCAATGACATTGTCAGGCTCTTTCAGGGAGTGTAAACCCGTTGCATTAACTATGATTTCTTTTGTCTCTGTTATCTGAATATCCACTCCGAGTAATCTCATTGCATTAAGACTGCTGAGAGGGTCTTTTGCCCATAAAAAGTTTTTTATCCTTGAGGCTCCCTCTGCCAGAGAGGCAAACATAACTGCTCTGTGAGATATGGATTTATCTGCAGGTGGAGTTATCTGTCCTTTAAGTGCTTTCGCTTTTCTAATTACTTTCTCCATAAAGTTTTATTATAGCAGAAAAATTCTTTGTTTTTTGAGTTCAAGATTATGCGCCAAGAATACTTAAATCTGCAATCATTTTAGTTAAGCAGATTTTAAATCTTCCACTCCTTTGCCTTAAAAATCTCTTCTCTACTTATTATTTTACCCTTAATAGATATATTTCTTTTTTCATTTTCTGGGCTTTATTTTATATCTAAGGTTCAATATAAAACAGAGTGGCTATACCACCTCCTATAGCATAATCTGTGATAACCCCTTTTTGTTTAAGTTCATTTATTA
>NZ_JBMFOO010000034.1:0-16479 GCF_049969575.1 Thermodesulfovibrio sp.
ACTTAAATCCACCACGATCAACATAGCAGTATGCTTGGTAAGCAGTCACACCCTCTAAAGAACCTATTACAGTACCAGAAGCAATTGAACCTGTAGAATCACAGGTAATAGCATCATTTCCAGATAATATAACGTTTCCACCAGGAGTTTGGATTGTAATATTTGCTTGTGAGCAGTTTTTAAGACTTGCCACAGGAATTGTGGAACCGCTTCCTGAAGTATCAGGATTTTCAACACAGTATGCAGTTGCATCCATCATGCATGCTCTTGCCATTGGTTCTGCATAAGAGGATACCTTTGCTTTTTGCTGATACTTCATGTACTGGGGGATAGCAATTGAGGCAAGAATTGCAATAATTGCGATGACGATTAATAGTTCAATCAGGGTGAAACCTTTCTGGTCTCTTAAAAATACTTTTTTCATAGTTAAACCTCCAGAAGATTTTTCAGGCTTCAAGGAAGCCTTTTATGAAAAATTATAAACAAAAAATTTTAAATCAGTTGTGAAAATTATGTGAATTTTAAAACTACAATAAATTTATTGTCCTTTGCTCGATATTTTAGTTTAAATTCCTGTTTTTTTACAAGAGCTTCTGTAATTTTTAATCCCACTCCAGAGCCTTTTTCTTTTTCTGAAATGTCATTTCTTATTGCAAGAAAGTTTTTTGTCAGCCTTATATGAATTGTTTCACTGGAATATTTGATAGCATTCTCTATAAGTGAAAATACAATATTGTCCAACATCTGCCTGTTTGTATAGATAAAAACATCTTTCAGATTAATTAGGAGTTTTTTATTTATTTCAAATATTGAAAGATTTTTTTCTACTATTTCCTTTAAATTAACTTTTTCTTTGTTTGATGAGAAACTTTTAAAACGATTTATTGTTTCTAAAATTTTACAAAAATCATTGTGAATGTAATTATAACTGGTCTCAAGTCTTTGAATGGCTTTCTCATCGTATTTGATTTTTAAGATCTCTATATTGCCTTTATGAGTGGCTAAAAAATTACCAAATTTGTGAGAGATATTTAAAAGAATTAATTCTAAAAAATCCATATACTCTCTTTCTTGCTTAAGCATTTTTTCAATAATCTTGTATAAAATGAGCATTAAACTTAAAACAAGCAGAAATTCCCATAGCAATACATTCTTTACATATTCCTGAAATTTCTGCTCAATGAAATTTTTTTCAGTTAAAGATTGCAATACATAGTCTTCTTTAAAAGAATCCAGAAAACTCAAGATCACTGTGTTTAAATAAAAAAGAATCAGGGCTAAAACCAGAGAAAAAACAATGATTATTTTAATTTGGAATTTCAACTGAGTTTATATCCTCTTCCTGGATAGGTTATTATGCTGTCTGGTGGTAGCACTTTTCTCAGTTCTTTAATGTAGGCTCTTACAATTTCATCTCCCACTGCTTTTCCTGACCAGACATAGTTCAGGATTTTTTCAGAACTTACAATTTCTCCTCTATTTTTAAGAAGAAATTCAAGAAGTTGCCATGCTTTTTTTGAAATCTTTATTTCTTCACTGCCTCTGTGGATTGTTTTGGCATCAATATTTACAATAACATCACCAATGGTAAAAACACTGGGTAAATGCTTTCTCCTGTTTAATGCTTTCAGCCTCAGGACAAATTCCTTGAATTCAAAAGGCTTTGTAAGATAATCATCTGCTCCCCTAAGGAAGCATTCTTCTTTGTCATTTAAAGTTTTTTTGGCAGTGATTACCATTATCGGGGTTTCAATGCCTGCTTTTCTCAATACAGCTATTATGTCTTCGCCAGAGCTAAAGTTTAATATAAGGTCTATAACTATTACATCAAATTCATATTGGGTGATAATTTTTGGAAGCCCTCTTTCATCCCATAGCCATACAGTTTCTATATTTTCAATTTTGAGATAATCTTTGAGTGTTTCTCCGAAAATTCTATCATCTTCTATAAGAAGAATCCTCATCACTCATACTTCAGGATTCTTGGAGTAATGAATATCATAACTTCATAAAGACTCTCATCTCTTCCACGACTCTTGAATAATTCGCCAACCAGAGGAATATCCCCAAGCCCTGGGACCTTTGATTCTGTTGTACTGTCAGTTTTCTTATATATTCCACCTATGACAAGAGTTTCTCCATCTTTAAGAGAAACCTTTGTATTTCCTTCTATTTTTTGAGTTCTCGGAGCATAAACTCCTCCAATGTTTACAAACTCAACAAGGTCTTCTTTTACTACATTTACATCAAGGAGCATTGATTTATCATCAATAAGATGGGGAGTTGCCTCAACTGTTATGGCAACATCTTTAAACTTTGTTGATATCTGTCCACTCTGAACATCTTTTTCTCCATAGGGGATACTTGCTCCCTGAACTATTTTTGCCTTCTGATTGTCAAGAGTGATAACCTTTGGATTTGATATAACCTTGCCTTTTCCTGATTGTTGGAGCGCTGAAATTCTTAAATCAAGAGCAAGTGTGCGAGCTGCATTAATATATCCAATTGTGAATGCAGTTGTTGGTGAGGTGACACTTCCTGTTGAAGCAGGAAGATTTACTCCAAGAGGAGTTATTCCACCTGGCACTCCAGCAAAATTTATTGATGAGTTTTGTAATGTGCCTGTGGTAGATGCTCCTACAGAGCCAGTAATTGTTGTTCTTGTATCAGGAGGCTGCCAGAAAATACCCCATTCAAATCCAAAAGCTTTTGAAAAACTGCTTGATATCTCTACAATTCTTGTTTCAAGAAGTATCTGCCTTGTGGGTTTATCAAGATCCTGAATAAGGGAGGCTACCTGAGCGAGCACTGAAGGAACATCTCTAACAATCACTGTTCTTGTTCTTTCATCAGTGGAGATATTGCCTTTAGGTGAAAGAATTTTTGATCCCTCTATGGTTGTTTTTACCTTATCAACAGCAGCATATTTCAAAACAAATATACGAATCTGTTCCTCCTCTGCTTTTTTGAAAAGATCTTTTGTTTCTGCTTCAAGTTTTTTCTCCTCCTGAAAGACTTTAATTGGAGCAATTCTTATTATGTTTCCTTCAAAGGTTTTTTCAAGTTGAAATGTTTTACATATTACATCAATAGCCTTTATCCATGGAACATTTATAAGCTTAAGCGTTACTTTGCCCTTTACCTCAGGATGTATGACAATATTGTATCCTCCTATTTCTCCAAGAAGTCTGAAAACTCCTACAATGTCAGCATCCTGAAGGTCAAGAGAAACAGGTTTTTCACTTTTAATATTTGGTGTAATTGTCTCGTAAGAAGGCTCTTGTTCTAATTTAGCAACTTTAAGCTTTTTAACCTTTTTAACATTTAGAATTACTTCATCTCCGAGATAAACAGGTTCAACATCAAAATCTTTTCCAAAAAAGAAGCTTAATATAAGCTCATCACCCTGTCTTTTTACAGAAACAGGAATATTTCCAGTTTCTGCTTCAAAGCTTACTCCTTGAAAATCCACATTGATATAATCATCAACTTTACTTACCGATGGTTCAGGAAGTTCATTATCTGCCTGGATTGATATTTCAAAGCCTTCTTCTTTTTCATCCATTGCCATTTCAATGATTTTTGTAGCTGTGGATGGTTGAGCTGGAGGAGAATTAAAAGAAACTGTGAGAATATTATCTTCCATTTTAATTTCAGGTCTGACAGGTTCACTCACAAGAAGTTCTATCTCGGTGTTATTGTCCTTTACCTGAGCGGAAATTTCACTCACTATCCCTTCTCTTAAAAACATTTTTTTCTCTAAAATACCTGGGTTTGTATTTTTAAGCTCTATTTTTATTTTAAATGGGTCTTCACAAGGAAGAAGATTAAACTCGGTTTTTTCTGTAAGCTTTATTTTTAATGTGTCTCCTTCGGTAATTATGTTGCTGATTTCTACTGCCAGAGCATTTAATGCAAAAAGAAATATGAAGATTAAAATAAAGAAAATTTTATTTATCATTTCTATTCCTCCGTCTTGAGTTTTAAGTATTTAACTTTGTTGTTTTCTCTAATTTCAATACTATCCATTAAAATTTTTATTACTTTTCCTCCGCTATATCCTATTCTATCGTTTTCTCTCACAATATAAAATCTTCCATCAGGTGCCTGAAGGAGTGCTAAAGCACCTTTTTTATCCTTAGCAATTCCAGTAAGTTTAAGTTCTTCTATTTCGTAAGTTTCAAGAGGTGAAGCACCTTTTTTTCTTGCCTCTCTTTTAACGATTAATGGTGCAAACGGATCTCTTAATTGTTGGGCATCATAGTTGTATGTGGGAAATACAATATTAGGTTGATTTATTTGAACTGGTTGTCTTTTTGGAGTTTTTATTATTATCTGTTTAGATTTTTCCTCTTTGTTAAGTAATAAAAATCCTATTAGTAGAACCGCTAATAATACCAATGCTCCAGTAATAATTAAAATTCTCTTTCTTTCCATCATTTTTTCTTTTGCTGTATTTTTTTCTTTTCTTCTTCAGGTATCAATGAATAGGTTACTGCAGTTAAATTTGCATTAAGCATTGTCGGATCTTTTTCTCCTTTTTTAATTTCCATCTTTTTTATGTTGATTATTCTTTCTATTTTTGTAATATCGGCGAAAAATGTTCCAAATGTATGATATTTCCCGCGCATGGATACTTCAACAGGAATTTCATAGACTTCATTGGAGGAATGGGGTATTTTTTCCTTGGGTTTCCATGATGTTACAACCAGTCCTTTTTGTAGTCCTATCTCAGAAACCTTTTTTAACACATCGGAAACCTCTGCTTCCTTTGGAAGAAGTGTTTTTAAAAACTCCATTTTTTTCTGAAGTTGCTCATTAAGAGCTTTTAAGTCTTCATATTTATTGACAATCATATTGGCTTTATCTATTTCCTCTTTCAGGCTCTTTTTTTCAGAGTTTAATCTATTAATAGTTTCAACAGCTGGCAATAAATAAACAGAACTGAAAAGAACAAATAGAACAAGACATGGTAGAATCATTAAAAGAATTCTTTTGCTCTTTGAAAGTCCTTCCCAATCCATAATATTATACCTTTAACTTGAATTTTACGGTGAATTTATAAACAGCCTGTTTTTCAAACTCAGTTTGTTGTGATTCTACAAGATAAACATCCTGTAACTCTGGTGTTGCTTTAAGATTATCAACAAACTGGACAACATTCAGGTTTGAAAATCCTATTCCTTCCACTGTAACTGTATTATCAAATGCGACTCCTGTAAGCCATACTCCATCGGGAAGTTTTTTTACCACAATACTTAAAATACTAACAGGTGCTGACTGCATTTTTTTAAGGTTTTCAATTAATTTTGCCTTTGCTTCTATATCTTTGTTCATTGCTTCAAATTTTTTAACTTCCTGCATTTTTTTCTGAAGCCCTTCAATGGTTCTTTTTTGTAGCTGAATATCTTTTTCAAGAGCTGATTTTGTAAGCTCACAGTAGAATAAAATGGCTGCCAGGACAATCAAAGTTAAACCTGCGGGAATTGATAGTTTTTTAACAATATCTCCTGATAATTTAATTTCAATTTTTTTGCCCTCTTTTTTTACCTCTTTTTTTGGTAAAAGATTTATTTTTATCATTTTATCTTCTCCGTTCCCCTGAGAGACAATCCGATTGATATAGCAGCTATATTTGAATATTTATGCATCTTTGATGCAATTTTTTTATTTATTTTGATTTTTCTAAAAGGATTCAATATGAAGACTTCCTGATCCAGTCTTTCTTCAATTGATGAAACAAAAATGGGAGAAATTACGGGATAGCCTGTAAGATATATCTTTTTTACGGGTCTTTCTGTTAAAAAAGATTTAAAGTATTCAATTTGCCTGTAGATTTCTGCAGAAATATCATCTGCAAAATTCCTTATTTCTTCTTCCTGAGCTTCATGTATGTTAATCTTGAAAGTAATTGTGCTATCTCTTACATAAAGAGGTTTATCATCTCTGGCAATAATGAAGTTAATAACATTTTCTCCAACATTTACAATAAGAGTGGTGTCAGTCTCTCTGTAATTCAATTCATATACATTATAAAGAGCTAAGGCTCCAATATCTACAACCTGAGGAGTTATGCCTGCTTTTTCAAAAACATTAACATATTCGGTTACAATCTGCCTGTTTGCCACTGCTACAAGAAGTTCTGTTAAATTTTTATCTTTTACTGCTTCAAGTATGTGAAAGTCATAGTAAACTTCTTTCGCATTAAATGGAATGTATTTGTCAAGTTCCATTGGAAGATTTAAAGTAATTTCATCTTTATCAATAAAAGGAACCTGAATTATTCTTACTGCTGTGTAGGCAGGTCCTGAAACTGCGAATGCTGCTTTTGGATTTTTCAAATTAAATTTAGACGGGATTTTTATAAGAGTTTTTACAACACTGTCAGTATCAATTATTCCTTCAGAACCGATTGCTCCTTCAGGAAGTTCAAAGATCTCCCACTCAGTCAGTTCATACTTTTTCCCTATGTAAGCAACCCTGATAGAAGAAGTTTCTATTTCTATGCCAAGAATCATTTTTTAAGTTTTATACTACAAAATTACTATTTTGTCAATACTTTATTCAGAGTTTTTTTCATGATCTCGACAGGAGCCTGCAGCCCAGTCCATATTTCAAAGGCAGCTACGGCCTGCCACAGTAGCATTCCAGTGCCTCCAATAACTTTGCATCCAATTTTTTCTGCTTCTTTCATTAAATGAGTTTCAGGATAAACAATATCACAGTATACATGCTCGGATTTTAATAATTCAGGGCTTAGAGGCATCGGATCATCCTTTTTTAACCCAAGAGAAGTGGCATTTACTATTGTCTGCACTTTTTCAGTAACAGATTTGTCAATGATGCTTACTACCTCTATAAATCCTAAGTTACTAAACCTTTCTTTTATTGCCATGGCTTTAGCCAGAGTTCTATTATAAATGTAAACTCTTCCACCTTCTTTTAAAATTCCGTAAACTATGGCTTTTGCAGCACCTCCTGCACCAAGCACCAGAAAAATTTTATCTTTAATCAGTATCTTTTCATTCTTAAGTGACAAAACAAAGCCCTTTGCATCTGTATTGAACCCTTTCAGAGTTTCTTCATTATTTAAAATTGTATTGACTGCTCCAATATATTTAGCTTCATCTGAAACTTCGTCAAGATATTTAATGACTGCTTCTTTGTGGGGAACTGTTATATTCACACCCTTTATGTTCAAAGCTTTGATGGCAAAAATAGCATCTTTTAAATATTCTTTTTTTACATGGAATGGCACATAACAATAGTTAAGCCCGAGATATTGAAAAGCTTCATTATGAATTGAAGGAGACAAGGTATGCTCAACGGGATCACCGAATATCCCAATTATTTTTGTTTTTCCAGTAATCATGGTAAGTATTTTAACAAAATATAAAAAATTTTTGGTAAGATTGCCATTAATTTCAAAATTTTATTATAATGAAACATGCCAGTTTTAACCCTGCCAAAATCTGTAAGAGAGCGACTCGGAGAAGAAGCAACAGATGCATTTATTGAATTTTTTAAAGAATTTGAGAGAGAAATAAAAGATGATCTTGCTACAAAAAGAGATATAAAAGAAGTTGAATTGAGAATTAAAGAAGTTGAAGCAAGAATTAAGGAAGTTGAAGCAAGAATCAGAGAAGTTGAAGCAAACATGGAAATAAAACTTGCTCAATTTAAGGTTGACATTATTAAATGGGTTGCAGGATTTTTAATTGCCCAGACAGGTATTCTTATTGGATTTTTAAAGTTTTTTTAAATGCTTTAAATATACTTCAAGCATTCCATTGCACATTTTTTCAATAGTGTATTTATTTTCAACTTTTTCCCTTCCATGAACTCCAAACTCCTTTGCCTTTCCTCTGTTAGAAAGAAGATCTATAATTTTTTCTGCTAAAACCACAGGAGCTTCTGGAGGAACAAGATATCCATTTAATCCGTTATCAATAACCTCTCTGACACCGTCAATATTAGAACCAATTACTGGTTTTCCCATTGCCATTGCTTCAATAAAAGATGTTCCAAGAGCTTCCTGAAGTGTTGGAAGAACAAATAAATCAATTGAGCTCAAGATTTGCGGGATATCTTCTCTATGCCCGAGCATGATAACATTTTTTGAAAGACCGTGTCTTTTAATTTTTTCTTCTATGTTTTTCCTTTGAGGTCCTTCTCCAACAAAAACAAAAACAGCCTCTGGAAATTTTTTTAAAACATATGGAATTGCCTCAATTAAGCAATTAAGATATGGTGCCCTTTTTTCTTCCTTAATACTGCCACTGTCGCTATTAAAGGAGTGTCTTGATTTAGTCCAAGCTCTTTTTTAAGTGTGCCTTTAACTTTACCAGGATTGAATTTTTCTAAATCAATGCCTGTTGGAACTGCAAAAACTTTTTTTTCAGGAATGCCTTTTTGAATTAAATATTGTCTTACATACTCACTTACTGTGACAACAAAATCTGAAAGATATTTATATGAAAATGTTGATGTTATAGGTAATGCAAGATGTCTTGTTCGGACAATTAGTGGAGTTTTTTTTGATAATTTACCAGCAAATCCTCCAATGTAGCTGTCTTTCCCACTATGGGTGTTCACAACATCAATATTTAATTTATTTATTAGCCTTGCTGTGTTGTAAATTGCTTTAAGATCGTAACTTTTTCGCATCGGAGATGTGAAAACCTCAATTCCAGCTTCTCTGGCTTTCTCAGCAAGCTTGCTTTCAGGCTGGCACAAAATGTAAACCTTTGCTCCAAGTTTCTGTAACCCTATTGATTCGTTAAGAATTCTGTTTTCTTGCCCACCCCATCCAGGCGAGGACTCTGTATGAAGAATCTTAATAAACATCTTAGGATGAAATCTCCTTAAGAAGAGTTTGCACTGCTTCAAAGACTTGGTCAGATGTAATATTTTCAGCTTTTTTTGTTTGCTCTTGTAAAATAATGTGTTTAACGCCCCATGGTTTCCATCTTTGCTGCTCTGTAGAACCCCATACAGTGACAATTGGTTTACCTAATGCTGCGGCAATATGCATTGCTCCACCATCAAGACACACTACCACATTGGCAACACTAAGAGCAGCAATAAGCTCTCTTAAATGATTTGTTTTGTATGGAATAATTTGAGGTAGTGATTTAATAATAAACTCTGCTTTTTCATCATCTCCAGGATGATAAGGATTTTTCTCGCTTCCTGGAGACCATAAAAGCATTATATCTGCATTGTTATGTGCTAAAACAAGTTTTGCAAGATTTATAAATTTTTCCGCAGACCACCTATTTTCAGGCTTTCTACTACTTATGTGAAAGGCAATTAAAAGTTTATTTTTTCTTTTTAAAAACTCTTTTACCCTTTTAATCTCAGATTGTGATGGGAAAATTTTTAATTTATTTGGGATTTCATCAATTCCTAAGGGCAATAAAAGTCTAAAAACTCTTTCAACTTCATGCATTGGCTGTTCGGGTTCCTGCAAAGCCATATTATAAGATGTTGATTTTTCAATATCTTTCGGTATATATCCTATTCTAACAGTAGCTCCTGTCATGTAGGCATATCTTGCAAGTCGTGGAGAATAAGAACCGCATGCTATTGCAACATCATATTTGTCTTTTCTTATTTTCATAAGCAATCTTAAATTGTTCATCCACACTAAAATTTTATTTTTCTCGGGAACATGTTTTGCCTTTTCATAGATATATATTTCATCAATATCAGGATTGTTTTTTACCACATCAGCATTGTAGGTGTTAACAAGTATACCTATTTTTGCATGAGGATATTTTTTCCTTACCGCATGAATCGCTGGTGTAGTACATACAAGGTCTCCAATGTTGTCCCTGCGGATAAAGAGAATTTTATTCAGCATTTGAATTCCTTTTCTTTAAGCGTTTTATGCATAATTGCCATACCAATACCAAGAAGCATCATAAAAAGTAATTTGCTGTCATCACCATCAAAGCTTCCAAAAAAGTTATTAATCCAGTAACCTATCATCATTGTAATTAGAGAAACTGAGAGATACTTAACAATGCTTTGTTTATACTTATACCAGTATTTACAGCACACAAAAAAGAACTTTCCTATTATCCAGAGAAAGACTACCAAACCTTGAATTCCAAGCTCAAAAGTTATACCTATAAAAGTGTTATGTGTTTGAGGATAAATAAAATGTTTATTTTTTTCATTTCTTACAGTTTTACCAAATAAAAATCTGCCATAACCATGAGGATAGAATGGATTTTCAGCAATTTTCTCTATTGCTGTTTTCCACATAGCTAATCTTTGTTTCATTGATGAAGGATTAGTTCCTGCGATTTCTTCAGGAGACATTTTTATGTAATCTTTTATTGAAGGTATTTTTTCATTATGTAGTTCACGAAGCATCTTTTTTTCAACGTACAGGTGGACTGTAAAAATCAGAATTATAGCAAGAAAGATGCTCAAAATCCATTTTTTTTCTCTTAAAAGAATTCCAATTATGAATACAGTTTGAAATGCTAAAGCAAGCATGCCAGCACGGACAAATGTTATATGAAAAGCTACAAGATTAATTAAGAAAATAAAAAATAATAAAATTTTTTCTTTAGTATTTTCCCAATAAAATAGAGCCCAAAATATGAAAGGAATAACCATTGTATGATATAAAGCAGCAACCTCACCACCTCCAGGATCTCTTAAGCCTCCAGCTTTGTAAACAACTGTAAAAAATTTCCCACCATGCTGGTAAAAATCATAAAAAGAATATAAACTAAAAACCAGACTTCCTATAAATAAAGCTTTCAACAAAATGAATGCATGATTTTTGTTTTCTATAGCATAATAAGTTGTATAAAAAAGCAAAATAGGTACAATTAATTCTCCCCATATTTCTTTGACTGTTTCATGCCTATCAACTGAGGTAAATATAGAAATAATTGCCATCAAGAAAAAAGCAAAAAATGGCAATTCAAAGGAAGTTTTTATCCATTTAAAATCTTTCGCAATAAAATATCTCCCAAATAAAAGAAGCATAGGAGTAAACATAGCAACCGAACGAATGGTCGCTGTATGAGCAATTGGAAGAACAAAAATAAGAACACAAAGAAGAACGAGATTTATGAATGATATTTTTTCTTTATCGATGAAGTAATTTTTTAGCATATTTATAATTCTAAATTATAAGTCTTTAGCCAAATTCCTAATACTAAAAGAATCCATAAAGGTTCTCCTAAATTGATTTTCCCTGAAAAGTGTAGATCCATTATTTTTTTTATCTCCTCTTTTTTAAATAAACAAAATGGGCTTTCATCTGAAAGAAGATAATAAAATAAGTCGTCTTTTAGAATAGTTTTCATCCATTTACCAATAGGTGGATTGAACCCAGCTTTTTTCCTACCTAATATTTCAACTGGAACTTTATCTCTAATTATATCTCTAAGGATTTTTTTATTTATTTTATATGACAAAGGTAATTTATTGATCCACTCAACAAATATATGGTCAAGAAAAGGACTTCGAATTTCTAAACTATGAGCCATTCCTCCTAAATCAGCTTTAACTAAAATATCTTCTGATAAGTATGTGATTTGATCTAATGCCATAAGAATCTCCATAGAATTTGATACTTTTGTCTTTTCTAAAAGTTTTAAAATTTCATCTGGCCAAATTTTTTCATTATGAGAGAAATTTGCATTATATAAAATTTCTTGCATTCTTAGAGAAAATCCTGAAAATCTCAACGGATATGTGTTTATTAAATTGTCAGAAATAGATTCCATAATTCTTGAAACTTTACCCCAACTGTGTTTTTTATCCCAATTAAACGGGATTTTTTTATTAAAAGCTTTAATAATTCTATAAAGTGCTTTAAAAGGTAAATAGTTAATAAAACGATTTCTGTAATGTATGTAATATCTTTTATATCCACCAAATAACTCATCTCCGCCATCTCCTGTAATAGCTACTTTGAAATACTGAGAAGCAGCTTTTGTAAGATAGAATACTGGAATAACAGATGGATCACCAAAAGGTTCGTCAAAATACCATACTATTTTAGTTAAATCTTCTTTAGGATTTAATATGATATTTTTCTCTATATGATTAGTATTTAGAAAATTTGCTATTAAACTAGCATAATATTTTTCATCATAATTAGAATCTGTAAATCCTGCAGTTAACGTATTAATTTTATAATTTTCTGTAGAATAACATAACACAGCCAATATAGTGGATGAATCAATCCCGCCACTTAAAAATAAACCTAAAGGCACATCAGATATCAACCTGTATTTTATTGATTCTTTTAATAAATTCAGAGATTGTTCTTTTGCATCATTATAAGAAATATTGATTTTAGGTTGAAAACATGGGAAATAGTATCGAGTAATAACAGGTTCTTTTTGGGGAGTATCAAGAAAAAATTCCATAAAGCATCCTGGAGGTAATTTCTTAATTCCTTTTATTATTGTATAAGGAAACAAAATATATCGCAACGAAAGGTATTGCTCAACAGCTTTCATATAAATTTCTCTTTTAATCCATGGCAATTGAAGTAATGCCTTAATTTCAGATGCAAAGCAAAAATACTCTCCATCCCAATAGTATTTAAGTGGTTTTTTCCCCAATCTATCTCTTGCTATAAAAAGCTTATTGTTTTTAGAGTCATATATACAAAACACAAAAAATCCTCTTAATTTTTCAAGACATGATTGTCCATATTTTTTAAATGCATACAATAATACCTCAGTATCAGAATTAGATTTAAACCTATATCCCAATTTTTCTAGTTCTTTACGCAACTCTTTATAGTTAAAAATCTCTCCATTGTAAACAATCCAAAGTTTATTTTCTTCGTCTGACATTGGCTGATGTGCTGAATCTGTCAAGTCAATTATACTTAATCTTACATGCCCTAAAATAAAATCAAAATTTTTTGAATATTGAATATTTTTTACTGAATTTAGAGGATAATATTTGTGCTTTCCTGTCTGAAAACAAACAAAACCTTTCTTATCAGGGCCTCGATGAGATAGCACAGATAGCATTTTTTCTATATATAAAGGGTTAATAAAATTTTTCTTAAAAATTCCAGCAATTCCGCACATAAATTTATTTATTATAATTTATTTATTTTTTTAAACAATGTTCAATATATTGTTTTGCAACATAATTTTCATCAAATTTTTTTAATATATCCTCATTTATTTCAGGATAACTATCAAGCGCAGACTTTATATTTTTTGCTAATGCTTCCGAATCACCAGGCGGTGAGAGAAATTTACTAAGCTGTCCAGTTAATATTTCTCTTGGTCCTGTGGGGCAATCGGTACTTACAACAGGAGTTCCTAATATTAGAGATTCTATTAAAACTGTAGGAAGTCCTTCACTATCAGAAGACATAACAAATAAAGAAGCGTTTTTTATCCAAGGATAAGGATTTTTTTGAAAACCCGGGAGAATAACTTTATGTTGCAGCTTAAGTCTATGGATTTGATTTAACAATTTTTTAAAAGTCAACCTATCAGATTCTGTATAACAACCTCCTATGAGAACTAATTTATGAGGAATATTTGCTTTATAATATGCATCTATCAGAAGATCATGACGTTTTCGATTTTCAAATTTGGCAGCATAAATTATATATGGTTCAGAAGGTAAATCTTCTTTCTCATTGCCTAATTTTCTAATTTTCTCAAAATTAAAGGGATTATAAATTGTTTTTATAGATTTTGGTTTGATTCCTACATTTTTTAAAATATCATCGGCTAAAGCTTGTGAGACAGTGATTATGTGTCTATTGTTATAAATTTTCCTAAATTTCCTTAAAAAACGATACTTTCTTATCAATGTTTTTATATAGCCTTTATTTCCTATTTTGTTTTTAATATATTCTGACATGCAATTTCTATATCTTATATAAACATTTGGCAGTTTAGCTATTTTGGTTATTCTATCCATATCCTCTGCATTTGAAATGTAAAAATGAAAACTCAATCCATCACTTTCGATTTTTTTAATGACTTGCTTGAGTTTTTGTGATAACATTAATTTATTAAGAAATTTATTATGACTTAAAACTCCGTCTTTTGAAAGAATATGAATTTTAGAAGAAGGTACTTCTTCAATTGGTATATCAATTTTATTTTTAATTAGAATTATATGTGGATCATGGCCTAGGCGGCTAAATATTGAAAAAAGATTCAATACTACTCGCTCAGCACCACCACCAATTAATGAATCAATAAGTAATCCTATTCGCAACATTTTTTAATAAAAAATTCTGCAGCGTTGGTTATGTCTTCTACTTCTATTATTTCCATACATTTTGCCTCTGAACATTGATGTGGTAGTCTTTGACATGTTTGGATCCAGTTGATATTTCTTTTAAACATTTTATTTTGATTTCTACACTTTATAGGTTTTGAAATTGAGAGAAAAGGACAATATTGCCAAAATCGTCCTTTATCGAATAATATAGCAGAAGCTGGACCAAAAAGACAAATAGTTGGGGTTCCAATTATCTTGGATAAATGAGCAATTCCATTATCTACAGAGATTAATAAACATGCTTTTTTTATAAGTTCCCACATTTGAACAAGATCGAGATTTCCTGGATAAAGAAAAATATTAGGATCATTTATGTCTATTCCATTTAAACATTCTTTTTCATTTGGCCCGCAACTTAGGGCTATCTTTAGATGATATTGTTTTAAATATTCTATAATTTTTTTCCATTTTTGATTGTCCCATAATTTAAGTCTGGATTTTGCTCCTATATGTAATAATACATATTTAGCTGGTGGCATTTTAAATGGTTTATAAGAAGGCTGTGGCCATTCTTTAAAATTAAATGGGTCAGGGTCTATTCCTTCCACAAGGTTTGTAAGAATATCAGACCATGATTGAGGAATATTAGGAATAGATTTAAGCTCATCAAAACACCAATTTTTATATCTAGGAGTATCTCCAGCAAATCCTGTAATCCATTTTGCTCCTATAGCGAAAGCTGTCCATCCATACCTATTATCACCCGGAATTATTGCCCAATCAAATTTAGGTAGTTTCAACAAATTTAAAAATGTTTTCCACTTAAATACATTAAATCCTACAGGAACTACACCATAAGGATTTGTAGAATACAGTTTTATAAACACTTCAGGCATAGCATAATATATATCAGCTGTAGGAAAATTTTTTCTTATCTTTGCTAATAAAGAAGTGGTCATCAATGTATCTCCCAAAAATAGTTGATGAATAATTAATATTTTTTTAGGATTGTTGGGTTTTTTATATTTTAAAATCCTTTTTAAAATTAATTTCGGAAATCTATAAATTATAAACAAAAATTGCAATATTCTAAATGGCGTTCGAGAATTCATTTTTAGGGAATTTTTTATATATTTCTTCTATTTTTCTGAACATTTCATCTGTGGAATATTTATATTTTACAAATTTTTGGGCTTCTGTGCCTAATATTTTTTTTAAATTTGGGTCCTTATAAACACGTATAATTTCTTTTGCAATTTCTTCAGGTTTTTTAGGAGGCACAAGTAAACCTGTTTTTTCATTAATCACAACTTCCCTAATACCTATAATGTCTGAAGCAATAACACATTTTTTCATTGCCATTGCTTGAAGGATAGCCTGTGGAACTCCCTCGTTAGCATAGGAAGGATGAACAACTACATCTAATGAAGCTAATATTTGAGGGATGTCTTCTCTATGTCCTAACATAATAACCCATTTTTCTATATTTAATTTTTTTATATGATTTTCAATGTTTTGTTTTTGTGGTCCGTCTCCTACGATATAAAATTTAATGTTGGTAATATATTGTAATATTAAAGGAATAGCTTCTAACAAATATATATGTCCTTTCCAGCTTCTTAAAACTCCTATTGTTCCTACCTTGAATTCTTTGCTATTAAATATTGGTTTAACTTTTTCAGGATCAAACTTTTCTAAATTTACTCCAGTGGGGATTGAGAAAATTTTATTAGGATTGAATTTATTTATATTTATCATGTTTTTTCTTATTTCTTCTGATGTGGTTATAATAATATCAGGTAAGACATTATAAATCAATCGATTTAGAGCAGTATTTTTTATCGGAGTTGATAAGTGTCTTGTTCTAATTATTTTAGGTTTATTAGAGGCTAACTTTGCTGCAATTGTAGTAACCCAGCTGTCTTTGGAGCTATGGGTATTAACTATATCAACCTTTTCTTTTTCTATCAAAGCCTTAATTCTTAAGAAAGAAAGTGGATGATATTTTGAAAATTTAACAGCAAATACTTCAAAACCTTCCTTTTTAGCTCTCTTTAAAATTTCACTATTTTCTTCTGCAGCAATTAAAACTCTATATCCTCTACCTCTCATACCTTTTGCTTCCTGAAGGATACGAATTTCCTGTCCTCCCCAACCCATTGATGACTCAGTATGTAAAATTATCTTCATTTACCCTGTTTATTACTTTCACTGGGATAATTTATCAAGAAATGT